>CAIPNN010000193.1 GCA_903866425.1 uncultured Actinomycetes bacterium | reverse complement strand
CTGGCGCGTGACGGCACCGTGACACTCGACGGCATCGGTCTCGACGACGCCGCGCTCGCACGCGTGGAGCGCATCCACATCGTGGCGTGTGGCACCTCATTCCACGCGGGCCTCGTGGGCCGCTACCTCATCGAGGACTGGGCGCGTATCCCGGTGCACGTCGAGGTTGCCAGCGAGTACCGGTACCGCACCTGTCTGGCAGGCCCCGGTGACCTGGTCATCGGCATCACCCAGAGCGGTGAGACCGCCGACACCCTCGCGGCCATGCGCGTGGCGCGAGAGCGTGGCGCCCACGTGGTGGCCCTCACCAACATCATGGGTTCGCAGGCCGTGCGCGATGCCGACGGCGTGCTGTACACCCGCGCCGGCCTCGAGATCGGCGTTGCCGCCACCAAGACGCACGTGGCGCAGGTGATGGCCCTGGCGTTGCTGGCGCTCAAGTTGGGGCAGGTGCGCCACACCCTCACCGGATCGGGCGTTGCCGACCTGGGCGAGGACATCCGGCGCCTGCCCGGTCTGGTTGCCGACTACCTCGAGTCGCCGGCGGCCGATGCGGCCATCGCCGCGGGCGAGAAGTATGCCGAGCGTCCGTTCTTCCTCTATCTCGGCCGCCACGTGGGCATGCCTGTGTCGTACGAGGGCGCGCTGAAGTTGAAGGAGATCTCGTACGTGCCCACCGAGGCCTACCCGGCCGGTGAGATGAAGCACGGCCCGATCGCGCTGCTCGACGATGGATCGCCTGTGGTCGTGGTGGCCACCGACGGCCACGTGTTCGACAAGGTCGTGTCGAACATCCAGGAGGTGCGCGCCCGCGGGGCCCAGGTGATCGCCGTGGCAACGGAGGGCAACGAGGAGATCGGCGAACACGCCGACGACGTGCTGTTCGTGCCCCGCACGCTGCCGCTGCTCTCGTCGGTGCTCGCGGTGGTACCGCTGCAGTTGTTCGCCTACGCCGTGGCGCGGGCACGCGGCCTGAACGTCGATCAGCCACGCAACCTGGCCAAGACCGTCACGGTCGAGTGATCTGATGGCCGAGATCCTGGGCGTCGGCATCGACCTGATCGAGATCGACCGTGTGGCGGCGGTGCTTGAGCGGCAGCCCAGGTTCGCAGAGCGGTGCTTCACCGAGGCCGAGCGCGCGTACTGCATGTCGCGCAAGTTCCCCCCGCAGCACTTCGCCGCACGCTTCGCGGCCAAGGAGGCTGTGGGCAAGGCGCTGGGTATCGGTATGACCCGCTGGCAGGAGGCCGAGATGGTGCGCGGCCGCGGTGCGCCCACGGCAATCCTCACCGGGCGCTGCCTCAGGCGCGCCGCCGACATGGGCGTGGTCGAGGTGCTGCTGTCGGTCACGCATTCGCGGGGTATGGCCGCCGCCGTGGCCATCCTGCGCGGGGCGTAGCGCCACGTCAATAGGATGTGCGGCGTGACCATTCCGGGCCTCACACCGTTGTTCGACTCCGCCGCACTGCGCAGCGCCGATGCGCGCGCCATCGCTGGGGGTATTCCGGGCGAGATGCTCATGGAGCGGGCGGGCCTCGCGGCCTCGCGGGAGATCCTCGCCACCTTCCCATCGGTATCCCAGGCGCTCGTGCTTGCGGGCCCCGGGAACAATGGGGGCGATGGCTGGGTGGTGGCGCGCCATCTGGCCGAGGCAGGCTGGGACGTGACCGTCGCACTCCCCGGGGGCCGCCGCCCGGAGACGCCGGACGCCATTGCGATGGCCGCTCGCGCCGAGGAGATGGGCATCGCCGTGGTCACCGCCGACCCCGGCGACATCGCCACGGGTGACGCCGTCGTGATTGACGCCATGCTCGGGACAGGCACGTCAGGTGCACCCCGTGGCGCCATCGGAGAGGTCGTGGCCGCCGTCATCGCCTCGGGTGCACCGGTGGTGGCCCTTGATGTGCCAACCGGCGTGGATGCCGACACCGGGCGCGTTGATGGCGCTGCCCTGCGCGCCCGTGTGACCATCACGTTCGCCGGTGATATGCCGGGCCTGCGCGTGGCCCCCGGCCGTGGCCATGCGGGTCGCGTGGTGGTGGCCGACATCGGCATCCCGCGTGATCTTCAACCCGACCCGGCGGCGTGGCTGGCTGATGACGGCGCCGTCACGGCGATCCCGCAGCGCGGGGTCGACGATGACAAGTACGCGGCCGGTGGCGTGCTGGTGATCGCCGGCGCCCCGGGCATGAGCGGGGCCGCGCGGCTGTCGACCCGCGCAGCGCTCCGGGCCGGCGCGGGCATCGTGGTGGGGTGTGTTCCCCCATCCGTGCGCGCCGAGGTGGCCGCCTGGACCCCCGAGGTGATGATCTCGGGCAACGACCGCGACGAAATCGATCGGCAACTGGCACGCGTTGGTGCGGTGGCCCTGGGCCCCGGGCTGGGGCGCGAGGACACCACCACCGCGCTGGTGCACGACCTCACCCGCAGTATCCGCCAGCCCCTGGTGCTCGACGCCGATGGGCTGTGGCATCTGGGCAGCGACCTCGCACCGCTTCGCGACCGTCAGCACGCCACGGTGATCACCCCGCACTGCGGGGAGGCGGCCCGCCTGCTCGGGATCTCGCGGGCCGAGGTGGAGGCCGCGCGCCTCGACGCCGCCCAACGGCTGGCGGATGGCACCGGCCACGTCGCCCTCCTTAAGGGCCCCGGCACGATCATTGCCGCACCGGGCCGCCCGCCGGTGGTGCTCGAAGGGGGGACCCCCGCCCTCGCCACGGCGGGTTCCGGCGATGTGCTCACGGGCGTCATCGCCGCGCTGCTCGCACGGGGCATGGGCGCGCGGTCGGCAGCCGTCGCAGGCGCTGCGCTGCACGCCCGCGCAGGCGTGCTGGCCGGGCGCGGAGATGGCACCATCGCCAGCGACATCATCGAGGCACTTCCGGAGGCGCGCGCAGTATGAGCAGCGACGCACGATCCATCGCGCGCATTGATCTGACGGCCCTTCGGCACAACGCGGCGCGGCTCGACCGTGCCGCGGGCGATGCGTCCCTCATGGCTGTGGTGAAAGCCGATGCCTATGGGCACGGGGCAGCCGAATGCGCCCGTGCGGCGCTGGCCGGAGGCGCGGCCAGCCTTGCCGTGGCAAGCGTGGAAGAGGCCGAGCAGCTGCGCCTGGCCGGCCTCGACGACGTGACCATCCTCATCATGAGCCCACTCACGGAGTCGGCCTGCACCCGGGCAATCCGTCAGCGCTGTGAGGTGGCAATCAGCGATGGGGCTGCGCTTGAACGCCTCATGGCCGGGTGCGCCGACGGCGACGACGCGCCGCGCGTGCACATCGAGGTTGACACCGGAATGGGGCGCCTTGGGGTGCCCACCGACGCGGCCCTCGCGCTGGCTGAGTCGGCAGCAGCGGCAGGCGCCGACGTGGTGGGCCTCATGACCCACTTCGCCACCGCCGATACCACCGAGGGCCCCGACGCCGGGTTCATGCGTGAGCAGTTGGTGCGCTTCAAGGCGCTGGTGCCGGTATTCCGTGAGCGATTTCCCGGCATCACCGTGCACGCCGCCAACAGCGCCGGCACGCTGCGTGACGCCGGGGCCTGCCTCGACATGGTGCGGTGCGGTATCGCGCTGTACGGCTGCTCGCCATTCGGTGGCGACCCCATCAGTGACGAGTTGGTGCCGGTGATGTCGTGGACGTCGCGTCTGTCGCTGGTGAAGCACTTCGCATCGCGGGAGAGCGTGGGGTACGGCCGCACCTGGCGCGCGGCACGCGGTACCTGGATCGGCACCATCCCGGTGGGGTACGCCGACGGCTTTGCGCGCGACCTCTCCAACCGGGGTGAGGTGCTCGTGGGCGGCCGCCGGGTGCCCGTGGTGGGCACGGTGTCGATGGATCTCATCACCGTCGACCTCGGCCCCGAGGCCACCGAGCGGGGTGGGGAGGAGGTGGTGATCATCGGGCCGCAGGGGACCGATCGCATTACCGCTGACGAGATCGCGCGCCTGCGCGGCACGATTCCGTATGAAGTCACGTGTGCCGTGAGCCCGCGCGTGGCGCGGGTGCACGAGGGGTGATCGCGCCGGAGGCCGCCCTCGCACTGCGCGAACCGCTCGCGCCACTGGCAGGCGGCGCATGGATCGTGGGTGGCTGCCTGCGCGATGCGCTCACCGGCCGCATCGTGGGCGATGTTGATGTGGTGGTGACCGGCGACCCGGAAGCCGCCGCCAAGGCCATCTCGCGGGCACACGGCGCCAGCAGGTTCCAGTTGTCGCGCGACTTCGGCGCATGGCGGCTCACCGGGGGCACCCTGCCCTGGCAGGTTGACGTCATGCCGTTGCTGGGTGGCACGCTCGACGAGGACCTCTCGCGCCGCGACTTCACCGTCAACGCGCTGGCCATGCCCGTGGCTGGCGAGGACGTCATCATCGATCGCTGCGGCGGGCTGGCCGACCTGGAGGCCGGCCGGATCGCACTGGTATCGCCGTCGGCACTGCTGGACGATCCGGTGCGGGTGTTGCGCCTGGCGCGCATCGCGCACCAGATGGGCTTTGCCGTCGACCCAGCAGCGCGCGATGCCGCGCGGGTCGCCGCGCCCGCCATCCGCGACGCCCCCGGCGAGCGGGTGATGGATGAGTTCTCCCGCATTATCTGCGCCGATGATCCGGTTGCGGTGCTCGACCTGTTCGACAACGTGGGCGGGCTTGCGGCGCTGGTGCCCGAGTTGGACGACTGCCGCGGTGTGGACCAGAGCGAGTATCACCACCTGGACGTGCTCGGGCACACCATGGAGGTGCTCGCAAACGTGGTGGCCATCGAGCGCGACCCCTCCGAGATCTTTCGCGGTGATGCCGACGTGGTGGCCGCGTCGCTGTCTGAGCCCCTTGCCGATGGCCTCACCCGCGGGCAGGCGCTGCGCATCACCGCGCTGCTGCACGACATGGCCAAGGCCGCCACGCGCGGGGTCACTCCCGAGGGCCGCGTCACGTTCATCGGGCACGACCAGATGGGCGCCGATATGGCGGATGGCCTCATGCGCCACCTGCGCACATCGAACCGCCTGCGCGACTTCGTTGTGCATGGCGTGCGCCAGCATCTGGTGCTGGGTTTCATGGTGCATCGCCAGCCGCTCTCGCTCGCGCAGCAGGACCGCTATCTGCGCCGCGTGGCCCCCGACCCCGTGGAGGCCATCGTGCTGTCCGTGGCCGACCGGCTGGCGACCGATGGCCCCCGCACCACGCCCATCCAGATCACGAAGCACCTCGCGCTCGCCCGCGAGTTGCTGTCGGCCCACATCGCCATCGAGGCCCGTGAGCCCATTCGGTCGCCCCTTGATGGGGCAGAGCTGGCCCAGATACTCGCCCGTGCCCCCGGTCCGTGGCTCGCTGAGATGCTCATCGCCATCCGCGAGGAGCAGCTGATGGGACGGATTTCTGACCGTGCGGGCACCGAGCGTTTCGCGCGTGCCTGGGATGAGGCCCACCCCGCAGCGCCGTAGTCGCGCCGTGCCGACCGGGGTGCGGGTTAGTGTGCGCGCCGTCATGGGAGTTCACCTCACACGCATCTACACCCGCACCGGCGACCAGGGCGACACGCGCCTGGGCGACATGAGCCTTGTGCGCAAGGACGACCTTCGGGTGAATGCCTACGGCGAGGTGGACGAACTGAACGCCGTGCTCGGTGTGGTACGTCTTCAGGAGTTGCCGCAGGGGTGGGACGACCGCCTCGGCCGCATTCAGAACGACCTCTTCGATCTGGGCGCCGATCTGGCCGTGCCAATGACGGCTGAGGGCTCCCATCTGCGCATCACCGGTGAGCAGGTGGTGGTGCTCGAGCAGTGGTGTGACGAGGTCAACGACACGCTGAACCCGCTCGACAGCTTCGTGCTGCCGGGAGGCACTGCGGCTGCCGCGCACCTGCATGTGGCCCGTACCGTGGCCCGCCGGGCCGAGCGCGCCACCGTGATGCTGTCGGACCACGAGGAGATCGGCACGTTCGTCATCGCCTACCTCAACCGGCTGTCAGACCTCTTCTTCATCCTCGCGCGTGGGTCCAACCACGCCGTGGGGCGCCCTGACGTGCTGTGGGTGCCCGGCGGGGGCAGCGCGCAGGCCTAGGTCGGTGCGAGGGGTGGCGCGCCACCCTGCCTGATGCCGCGCCAGACGAGCGGCAGCCCGATGATGATGAGGATCACCGAGATGATCTGTGCGTTGGTCATGCCGGCGACGCTCACCGGTGTGGCGCGTACGAACTCCACGAGCAGTCGCTCGACGCCGCCGAGCACCAGGTAGAGGCCAAACAGCGACCACGGCGCCGTGAGTCGGCCACGCATGCGCCAGAGCACCCAGAACACCACGAGCATGGCGAGGCTCTCGTAGACGGGCGTGGGATGCACGATCTGCGTGGTCGGCACCGTGCCGTCGGGGTACGCCATGCCCCAGGGCAGGTCTGTTGCCCGGCCATAGTCGCCATCACCCGCCAGCTGGCAGCCGATGCGGCCAATGACGTAGGCGAGCGCGAGGGGGGCCGCGACGGCGTTGGCCATGGTGCCCAGCGGGATGCGCCGCCACAGCGCCACCAGAATCACCGCGATCACGCCGCCGGCCACGCCGCCGTACCAGACGAGGCCCGAGCCCGAGAACAGCCCCTCTCCGGGCTCACCCCAGTGTTCCACCACGTAGTAGATACGCGCGCCGAGGAATCCGCCGATGGCCGCCGCGAGCACGATCTCGATGGCATTTGACGGGTCGAGTCCGCGCTGGCGCAGATCAATGGCCAGGAAGATCCCGGCGAACACCACGGCGATGGCCGCCATGAGGCCCCACGAGTAGAACGTGAAGGGCCCAACTGATCCGAGGGTCGGGTACACGCCCTGCAGTCTAGAGGCTCACACATTCCGTACCGCGCGCCCGTCGGGTGATCACATCATGGCGATTGACTGCGGCTGTGCACTATCCAGGCCTTCTTCTCAGTGCTGCCCTTCTGATGGCCGCACCCCTCGGGGCCGTCGCCGCGCCCGTCACGGTGCAGGACGACGCCGGGCGTCCATTCACGGTTGATGCGCAGGTGCCCGGGGTTGATGTCGCACCGTTTGTCGCCGTCCTCAGCCGCGCAGTGCACGGCGATGAAATCCGTGATCTCACACTGCGTATCGTCCCGGCGCGGTCGATTCAGCGGCGGTGTCACGACGCGCGCGCGGTTGCGTGTTACGAGCGCTCGTCGACGGGGGAGGGAATCATCAGCGTGCCTCCCACCCTCACGCGGGCGCACCGGGGCAATCTGCTGCATGAGTACGGGCACCACGTCGACTACGTGTACGGGAACGGTGCGCGCGTCGATCCCAACGGCACCCCGCGCTGGTGGCGCGCCCGCGGCATGCAGGCACTCGTCCGCAGCGGGGCGGTATCGCGCACGTATGCGCGCGGCTGGAGTCGGTCGATCGGGGAGATCTTCGCCGAGGACTACATGGCGATGAATCGCGGCGGCCGCTCGAGCATTGCGTGGCTGCGGCAGCCGTCAGCTGCCGTGCGGGCGGCGCTCCGGGCCGACATCGTCCGTTACCCGGGTCCGCGCCCCGTGTGGCCCGCCGGCACGTACGCCTGGAAGGGCTTCACGGCGGGTCCGGTGGGCCAGGGCCGCATGGTGACGATGCAGGTGCCTGTGGCACGCACGCGGCAGCGCGTGTCGGTCGTGGTGCTGCCCGATGCCCCCAGGGGTATCGCCCCACTTGCGGTCACCGTCACGTGCGGCACGGGCCACCCCTTCGGCCACTCGGGGGTCCGTGGAGAGCGCCTTCAGGTGGAGATGGGGCCGCTGAGCGCCAACACGTGCCTGGCTGAGGTGCGTGCGGTTGATGACGCACCCGGGGGAGCGTCACTGCAGGTGGTGGTGGGCCCGGCCTAGCCGCGCCCAGTACCTACGGGCGGACGACGCCCACGAGGTCACTGCGGCTCGACATCGGCACCACCCGCACCACATCTCCGGTGCGCGGCGCATGGACCATCATCCCGTTGCCGATGTAGATACCCATGTGTCCGAGGCCATTCAGCATCACGAGGTCGCCCGCCTGATATTGACCCGCGGGCACCTGCGGAAACGCCGACCAGATGGCGTAGGTGTAGTGCGGCACGCTCTTGCCGATCTGGGCGTACGCATAACTCGCAAGGCCCGAGCAGTCAAAGCCCGATGGCGATGCGCCGCCCCAGACGTACGGCACGCCCTGGTACTGCATGGCGATGCGCGCCGCCTCGGCATTGCCGGCGCCGTCCGGAAGGGGCCCGTTGAACGGCTTGTAGCCCGACGACGCCGCTGCAAGTGCGGCGCTGCGCTGGCGTGCAGCCTCTTCGGCGATGGCGGCACGGAGGTCGGCCCGGGCGTTCTGCAAGATCTGCTTGCGCTCGGCCAGGATGGCCTCGATCTTTGCCTTCTCGGCCTCGGCGTTCCGCACCTCGACCTTGGCCGACTCGCGGTCCTTCACGAGCTGTGCCCGCACGCGCATGGTGCGATCGCGGAATGTGCGCATGTTGCCCACCACGCGGGCGTCCTCGGTGCCGGCGCGCTGAATGGCGTCCACCTGGTCGACCGCCTCGGTGAGGCTGCCGCTCGACACCAGCACCTCCATGAGGGTGGCGTCGGGGCGTCGGTACAGGGCAGCCATGCGCTCGCCGAGGATTCGCTGCGAGATGCGCAGATCGGCGATGGCCTTGTCGAGCACCTTCTCGTTCTTCGTGATGTCGGCGCGGATATTCCCGAGCTTCCACCGGGCACCGTTATAGCGCTCGGCAGCCACCCCGACCCGGTGTCCGATGGCCTCCAGCTTGGCCTGCAGCCGCTTTACCTCCGCCTTCTTCTCGCGCACCGTGGCGGGTGCCCCGGAGGTGACGGACGGCACGCCGACGCCCGCCACGAGGGCGCCGCCGACGAGGATGGACGCGACGAGACGACGCACCCGGGGAATGTGGTTGTCCTGCTGCACGAATTCCGACCCTTTCACGATCTGCGCGCAAATGGCGAAATACGGGTTGCACGTGACACTTCTTCCGTTTCGCGTTGACCCCGTCCGGGGCCATCACGACAATCACCGGCGTGAGGCATCGCGTACCAATTGCACTTCGCGGGATCATTGCCGGGGCCTGCCTTGGCGCCCTGGCCGTGGCCGGTGCATCCGCTGCGCCCACGTCTGATCCGGCCTCGCGCGGCATTGGCGCCATCCTCCCGGGTGGAAACCTGGCCACGGCCACGGCAGGGCCACGCAACCCTGTGCGCTCGGCGCGCGCCACGCCCTCGGGTGCCATTGCTGCGGGCGGCACCGTCTCTGTGAACGTGGGGGCCGCGCCGCGCGGATCCGGTGGGCTTGCGGAGGGTGAGGCTGACGCCCGCGGTGTGCGGCTGTTCGGCGGACGCATCATCGTCAATTCCCTGCACATCGGCGTTCGGTCCGACATCAGCGACCAGGGGACTCTGGCCGGGGTTGCCGCCTGGTCGGCCGACATCACCGTTGACGGTCAGGCCATTGATGAGCAGCCGGGGCGGCCGGTTGACATCGCCGGCATCGGGACGCTCACCGTGGTCGAGCAGCTGGTGGACGGCAGCATGGTGACGGCCAATGCACTCCGGATTGAGGTGACTGACCCGGCATCGGG
>CAIPNN010000192.1 GCA_903866425.1 uncultured Actinomycetes bacterium | reverse complement strand
GGCCAATACCGGCCCCCACCACCCGGGGCACCGCGACCCAACGTCAGGCGTTCTTGGCCATCCACTCGCGGAGCTTCTCGAACTGCTCCGACTGCTCGCGAAGGCGCGACAGCTCGGCCTCCTGCGACCGCAGCAGGTCGGCCAGGTCCTTCGTTGCGGCTTCGAGGCGGGCGATGATCGCCGCCGCATCGCCGGAGGCCTTGCGGCCTGCGCCTGCGGGGCGACCGGGGCCGCGCGTGCCGCGCGGGGCGACCGTGCCGCGCTTGCGGGCGATGCGGTAGTAGTTGGCGGCGACGGTTCCGGCACGGCGGCCGGTACGGGTGGAGATGGCCTCGAACGCCTCGCTGCGGTTCATCGCACCGCCTGCGGTCATGCGCTCCACCTCGTCGAAGATGCCCTCCGCGATGTTGCCGCGCTTGGTCTCGGTGGGCGCTGCCGGCACCACCGGTGTGGGGCTGGGCGGCTGCGGGGTGCCTGCAAACGGGCCGGTCGGCTGCTGATCCATCACGTCATCTCCACATGTCACCTACGAATGTAAGTAACAGGGTATGACACTTCGAGTGACATACCTATTGCAGGTTCAATTACATGTCACTGAGCGAAGAGCGCCATGGTGGCGGTGAACCCGTGCATGTGGGTGCGCCCGCACACCGGGCCGATCTCCCCATTGCAGAAGAGGCCTGCCACGGGGATGTCGCCCAGAATGTCGCGCACCGCGAGGGCATCGTGATGGGGCTCAGGGAACATGTGTGTCCCCCGGCCGTTACACGAGAAGACCAGCGCGCCACCTGCCGGGTGTGACAGTTCTCCGGCCGCCGCCTGCAGCGCGGCGCGCAGGTCCGCATCGGCCGACTCGTGGTCACGCACCTGCAGCCGCATCACCTGGCCCACGCGCACGTGTTCGCCCACCACAATCGCGCCGGTGCCAGGATCGCCCCCGATGATTCCGCGGATGAGGAAGTCGCCCTGCTCGTATTCGGGGCGGTTCTCGTCGATGACCACGCCCGCAAGTACTCCCTGCTCAACCAGCCGCCGGTCGTCACCGGACAGCCCATCCATGACCTCCCGCACACGTACCAGCGCGGGGCGTCCGGCAAGTTCGCGGATGACCCCCTGCCCGCCATCGGTGATGGTCATCTCGGGGCCCACCGGTCGGCACCCCTGCGACACCACGGGGGTGATGCCCGTAATGCCCACGCCCACGGCGCCCGACGACATCACCCTCTGGTCGAGGATGAGGTGGTGCTGGCCCGGGGCATGACCGCCCGAGGCCATGCCGCCAACCACGTCGCGGGGCAGGCCACCGCCGTCGGGGGCGGTGAGTGCCTCGGGTGGGAAGGTGAAGGGGTCGGCCAGCAGGATGACCGCACCGTCAGTGGCGAGATCGGGTGGTGCCGCCGGGTCGAATGCCGGCGGCCACCCAAGCATCACCACACCGCCATCCGGCGCCTCGCCGGCCTCGAGCGCAAACGACTCGATGTGCGCGTCGGGCAGCGCCGCGGCCCAGAGCGACAGCGCTGGGCCGTCCTCCACCTCGCGGCCTGATCCGATGATGGCCTCGGCCGTGCAACCCAGTACGTGCCGGGGCGCAAGCCCGGCGCCGATGATTGATGCGATGCCGCCGGCATCGGCCATCAGGTCGGGCGTGGCGAACACCACGACCAGGTCGGGACGCGTGCCCGTGAGCGTGGCGCGCACACTGTCGACCGCCTCGGTGGCGGCCGCACGTGCGTTCGGCAGGGTGCTGATGGCTGATGCAAAGTGATTCATCACCGTGATTGTCCCACGCCGGTTTTCCCCACGTCGCTATTGCGCACCCTTGACACCGGCATGTGCCAACCGCGATCGTTCTCGGGTATGCGCAAGCCCCGCCCCGCCGCCCCTGAGCGGCCGATCCGATGAACCGCCGCATGTCGAAGGGGCGTCGCATCCTGCTGATCGTGGTGGCGCTGCTGGGCATGCTTTCCTGGGCGCTCGGTCTGATCACCTGGACCACCTTCGGGCGCGCGACCACGCAGGGCGGGTTCGTTGACATCACGGTGGCGACCATTCAGAGCCCCGCGGGAGTGACGGCGAGCACCAACGTCATCGTCACGCAGGTGGACACGGCGGCGAAAGCGGCCGGCACTGTCGTCTCGGCATCGGGCAACGCCGCCATCACCGCCGCCGTCGGCCAGGTG
>CAIPNN010000191.1 GCA_903866425.1 uncultured Actinomycetes bacterium | reverse complement strand
CCGTCATCACCGGCGAGCCCCTGCCCGATGGCTGGGCCGGCAAGGTGTGGGGCATGGATCAGGGCATCCGCTGCCACGACGCCGCTGGCAACCCCGACTGGCTGCTGCTCACCGATGCCGACATCCACCACGCGCCCGACAGCGTGCGCATGCTGGTTGCCGACAGCCTCAGCCGCGGCGTGGCGCTGAACAGCCGTATGGCCCGGCTTCGCTGCCAGTCGTTTGCCGAGCGCCTGCTTGTGCCGCCATTCGTCTTGTTCTTCTTCCTGCTCTATCCCCTGCGCTGGGCGAACAAAGCGGGATCGCGCACGGCGTCTGCTGCCGGCGGCTGCATCCTCGTACGGGCCGAGGCACTCAGCGAGGGCGGCGGCATGCCGGCAATCCGCGGCGCACTCATTGACGACCTTTCGGTGGCGCGCATCGTGAAGCGCGTGGCCGGGTACCCGACCCGCCTGGCACTGAGCCGCGACCGCGTATGCAGCGACCGCGCCTACGACACCCTGGGCTCGGTGTGGCACATGGTACGGCGCAGTGCGTTTACCCAACTGCGCCGGTCGTGGCTACTGCTCACCGGCGTGCTGCTGGTACTGCTGCTCATGTTCGCCGGGCCGGTGGTGGCGCTGGTGGCCGGTGCCATCGGCCTCAGCACGGGCGGTGGCGCAGCGGCAGGCTGGGCACTCGGCCTGGGAATCGCCGGCTGGGTGGCCATGGCTGGCGCCGCTGGCCCCATGGCCCGCGAGTTCGGCCTGGGGCTGCGCTGGCAACTGGCGCTGCCCGTGAGCGGCCTGCTGTACGGGGCCATGACGTTCGACTCGGGCATCCGCGGGCCGAAGGGCGGCGGCTGGCGATGAGTGTGGCGATACCCTCAGGCGCGTGACGCGCGTTCGAATTGCAGTGGCGCTTCTGGCTGCCGCTGCCATGGCATCGCCCGCGGTGGCCGACATCCCGGCCGGCGTGCCCGATGCGCTGTCGCCCGACCCGGTGATGCGCGGGGCGCTTATCGCCATGCCAGCCGTCTGGAATGTGCGGGTGACCGCACACATGACGGGGCTGCGCCTGAAGAACGGCGACGTGGTGGCATTGCCGCGCGAGGCCCGCACCGTGCAGAAGGAGGGCACCGCCTTCGCCGTGACTCCCGACGGGTTCCTGCTGAGCGCACTGCACGTGGCAACCCCGCCCCCTGCCGAGATCGCCGCCACGGCCTACCTCGAGAAGATGGCAATCACGGGGCAGCCACATAGCGCGAAGATCGCCGCCGACTGGGTGAAGCGCACGGGTGCGCGGCCGGTGGGCCTGAAGCCACTGGAGCGGGTGGTGCGGGCATCGGCCGCCGGCCCCGGCCTGGCGCGCGACACCTCGGCGTCGCCCCGCGTGGTGACCACCGACAAGCTGCGCGATCTGGTGGTGTTGCGGGTACCGGGCACCACCGACGCGCCATCCATCGCGCTCGACCGCGGCGAGGACGTGGGCACACCCGTGGCCAACCTGGGCTTCGGGTCGAGCGACCCCTTCGCCGCCCCGCAGCACGGCGCCCTGGTGCCATCGGTGCGCACGGGCACCATCGCCGAGACGGGGCACCCCGAGAAGCAGCCCACCCGGTACCTCACCATCATCACCAACCCCATCCAGCTGGGCGACTCCGGTGGGCCAGTGGTTGATGAGCGCGGGCGGGCGCGCGGGCTGGTGCTGATCAAGCGGAAGGTGGGCGGTGGCGCGATGGCCCCCACCGACGAACTGCTGCGGGTGCTTGATGAGGCCGGTGTGCGGCCATGGGAAGGGCGTACGCAGACCCTGTACCGATCGGCCATCAGCAAATTGCAGCGGTACGACATCGCGGGTGCCCGCGCCGACCTCAGGCGCACGCTGGCAAGCGACCCCAACCACGGGCTGGCCGGCTACGAACTGCAGCAGGCCGACGCGCTGGCCACGGCCCGCGTGGCGCTGGCGGGCGAGCCGCGGTACCGCAGCAGCCTGCTGGTCATCGGCATCACGGCGCTGCTGGTGGCGGGCCTGCTCGCGGTGTTGCTGTGGAAGGCGGTCAACCGCATGCCGGGGGTGCTCGGGCCGCGCGACCGCAAGGCGCCCTTCGACCAGGACCACCCCGACGACCCCGGGCACGACGACCCATACGACCGGATCTGACCCGGCACACAATCGCGCGGAAATGGGCACGTCAGGGGCCCTCGCCGTGACACCCGCATGCCTAGGCTCACGGCAATGCACGCAACCGATTTCGGCTTCTCATCCAGTGATAGCCCTGTGCGCTATCATCCGACCATGAAGCAGATCCTGACTCGTGTGCCCGATGGACTGCATGCACTGGCACGCACGGAGGCAGCGGCGCGTGGGGTGTCCCTCAACGAGTTCGTCACGAGCGCGATTGAGCAGGCCATTGCCACCGGCCACGAGGGTTCCGCGCCGTTCCGTGCGCGCGCTGCCGCGCACGGGCTGCTGATGGCACCACCGCGCGGAGCCGCACACCCCGAGCAGATGGATGCTGAACACGCGAGTTGGACCGCCAGACAGCCTGAAGGGGCAGGCGATGCAGTCGTGGCCGCGCTGCTCGCTGAGCGGTACGACGCCACACCGTGATTCCCAGCGGCGCACTCGCATACCTCGACAGCAGCGTCATCGCCCGGGCGGTGCTTGCCGACGAATCGCATCATGACGCCACCCGAGAGGGGCTGCTGGCAGCACGAGATCGACTGGTCACGTGGTGCGGCGCGCGCGTGGAACTGGCAAGTGCGCTGCGTGCCGCGGGGGCTCAGGGGCGCGTGGTCGATCCCGACCATGCAGCCGACTGGGCATTCGCCAGCGGACCACGCGTGATGCTGCTGCCAGGGGCCCCAGACACCATCGTGCCGTTGGGTGCTGACATCGCGGCCCGCCGCCCAGTGCGGGCCCTTGATGCGATGCACATCGCGGCGGCCCTCACCGAGGCCGCGGTGGTGGCCGGTGACGCCAGGCTGATCTTCGTCACCGCCGATGCGCGTCAGGCCGAGGCCGCCCGTGCCGAGGGGCTCGAGGTGCTCGTACCGGACTAGCCCCCGCGGTCAGTCCTCCTTGCGCCCACCCAGGTGCTCGGCCAGGAACAGCTCGATGGCGCGGTAGGCACGCATGCGGTTCTCGGGCTTCACGAAGCCATGGCCCTCGTCGTCGGCCACGATGTACTCCACGTCGATGCCGCGATCCTTGAGCGCAGCCACGATCTGATCGCTCTCCTGCTTGGTCACGCGGGGGTCGTTGGCCCCCTGAATGACCATAAGCGGCGTGGTGATCTCGTCAACCAGACGAAGCGGCGAGCGCTGCCACATGTCCTCCCGCTCCTCCTCCACCTCGGGGTCGCCAACGAAGCGGAACCACGTGCTCTTGAGGAACGGGCGCCAGTAGGCGGGGAACGAGCGGATGAGTGTGACCAGGCTCGACGGGCCGACGTACGAGATGGCGGCCTTGAACACGTCGGGTGTGAAGGTGACGCCCACCAGCGTGGCGTAGCCGCCGTACGAGCCGCCGTAGATGGCCAGGCGGTCGGGATCGGCAATGCCCTCGGTCACTGCCCAGTTGACGGCGTCGATCAGGTCGTCGTGCATGCGGCCGGCGAACTCCTTCTCCGCCGCGTGCATGAAGTGCTTGCCGAACCCGGTGGAGCCGCGGTAGTTCACCTGCAGCACCGCGTAGCCGCGGTTGGCCAGGAACTGCGCCTCGGCGTCGTAGCCCCACGAGTCGCGGCTCCACGGCCCGCCGTGCACCACCAGCACCAGCGGCAGGTCAGCCGGCTCAAGGCCCTTCGGGATGGTGAGGTACGAGTACAGCGTGTGGTCGTCGCGGGAGGTGATCTGCACGGGGGTCATGGGCGAGAGGTCGTCGGGCTCAAGCCACGGGCGGGGGCGGAAGAGGAACTCGCTCTCCCCCGTGTCGCGGTTGAACAGGTACGTGGCGCCGGGGGCCACGTCGCTGTCGAAGGCCACGGTCCAGATGCGCTCGTCGGCCGTGCTGCCCTGGATGCGCGGGTCGCCGTCGGCGATGGCGCGCACCGTGTCCATGTCGGCGGCGAACTCATCGTCGAACGCGTGCACCACCAGGCGGTCACGCAGGTAGGCCGCGCCCAGCAGCTTCCGCTCCTTGTCGCTGATGATGGGTGCGCCGAGGTCGGCAACCTCGTCCTCGTCGAGCACCGTCTGCTCACCCGTGGCCACGTCGATGGCCACCAGGCGCGACAGGTCGTTGTCTTTCGCGCTTCCCACCCACAGCGTGGTGCCGTCGGCGTCGAAGCCAAAGGGCGTGCCGTTGTCCTCGTTGTCGAATGAGGCCAGCAGGCGGAAGTCGTCGGCCTCGGTGTCGCGCACCAGAATCTCGTAGTCGCCGTCCGGGGTCTGCGCGTAGGCACCCCGAATCTGCCCGTGGCGGTCGGCCATCCACCCGATGTAGTTACCGGGGTTCTCGGCGATGGTGGTCATCTCACCGGTCTCGAGATCGAGCCGCGCGGCGTCGAACATGCTCGTGTCGCGCTTGTTGGTGCTCACGATGATCTGCCCGGGGGTCTCGCGCGGCACCGACACGATGCTGGCCCGCACACCGTCAAACGGCGTGAGGTCGCGCGCGGTGCCGTCACCGGGCACGTCAACCATCATCACGTGGTGGTTCTCGTCGCCACCCTGATCCTTCGAGTACAGGATGTGCTTGGAGTCGCGGGTCCACGAGTAGCCCATCACCCCGCGGTCCATGTCCTTGGTCACGGGCATGGCCTCGCCGCCCTCCATGGGCCTGACCCACACATTGAGGCGCCCATCGAGCGGGGCGATCCACGAGAGCATGGTGCCGTCAGGCGACGGCTTGGCGAACGCACGCTCGGGATTGTCAAAGAACTCCGAGAGCGGAATGAGGCGAGGCTGTGTCATGCGCCCGAGCGTACCGCCCAGCCCCCCGGTGCCAGACACCGTGCGGTGCCAGACACCCCCCGGTGTCTGGCACCGCTCCGGAGCAGTCTCGGTCGACGATCCAGCGCAACTGTGGCCGGCAAGGACTCCACTACAGTCAAGCGCGGAACTCTTGCGGCGATCCGCCGCCAGACGGGATTGGAGGATCTTCGATGAAGGAGTACCTCGTCATCTACGAGCAAGGCGGCGACGGCACGTGGGGCGCCTACTGCCTCGACCTCCCCGTCTATGCCGGCGCTGACACGCGTGAGGAGACCGCCGCATTGATGCGCGAGGCGCTTGCCGGGCACATCGAGGCGCTGCGTGAGGCCGGTATGGAGGTTCCCGAGCCCACGCACCAGGCGGAGTTCATCGCCGCCTAGTCGACAGAGGCGTACCGCTGCTGCTCGACGCCCGACGGGAACTCCCGCGACTCCTCCAGCCGTAGCAGCGCCCACTGCTCGTCCCCGGCCAGCAGCGGGATGCCCTCCCCCAGGTCCACCGGGATCACGGTGACCACGAACTCATCGATCAGGCCGGCGCCGAGCAGTTGCTGGATGAGTCTGCCGCCGTCCACGTAGACGTCGCCCTCACCGGCGGCGGCCCGCGCCTCGACCAGCATCTCGTCCGCCGACCCGGACACCGCCCGCACGGTGGGCTCGATCGGATCGAGCGGCCGCGTGGTGACCACGAACACCGGGGTGTCGCCGTAGGGCCACCCGGTCCCGAAGCCCTCCACTACGTCGTAGGTGCGGCGCCCCATGAGGATCGCCCCCACGCCGGCCATGAAGGCCTCGTAGCCGTAGTCCTCACCCGCGTGGCCATCGGGCAGCCACGACAGATCGTCATCGGGGCCGGCGATGAAGCCGTCCCGTGACGTTGCGATGAAGACGCGTACCCCCGAGGCCATGGCCCCGAGGGTACGCGCTTCGATGTCGCTACTTCTTGATGACCGACTGCGT
>CAIPNN010000190.1 GCA_903866425.1 uncultured Actinomycetes bacterium | reverse complement strand
GCCTCGTCGATCACGGGCAGCACGTGCGCGGGAAGCGCGTCGAGGAACGCCTCCAGCTCGTCGGCCCCCACCGCACCGCCCGTGGGGTTGTTCGGACTCACCACCACGGCCATCTTGGTCGCCGGGCCCACCTGCGCGAGCAGGGCATCGAGGTCGTAGGAACCATCGGTCCGCAGCGGCGCGGGCGTCCATGTGGCGCCCTGCATGGCCGTGCCCTGGCGATGCGAGATGAACGACGGCCAGCACATGACCAGCTCGTCACCCGGGTCGAGGAGCGCCATGCAGAGGATCTTGATGAGGCTGTCCACGCCATTTCCCACCGCGATGCACGCGGGGTCGATGCCGTGCATCGCGCCCAGCGCGTCGCGCAGCGCCCACGAGCCGGGGTCGGGGTACAGGTTCTGCCCCTCGGCGGCTGCGGCAATGGCCGCGAGCGCACCCGGGAAGGGCGACAGGGGGCCCTCGTTCGAGGCCACCTTCACCACCTCGATGTCGCCGAGCTCGCGGCGGATGTCCTCGAGCGGTCGCCCGGGCACGTAGGGCTCCACCGCCTGAAGCACGGGTCGGAGCAGGGTGGGGTCGAACGTGGGTCCGTCAGTCACTTTTCGGAGGCTACACTCGCCGCCCATGCCTGATCTTGATGACCTCGGACTCTTCCCGCTCGGACTGGTGCTGCTGCCCGGCGAACGCGCCCCGCTGCACCTGTTTGAGCCGCGGTATCGCGCGCTGCTGGCCGACTGCGTGCTGGAGGATCGTCCGTTCGTCATTCTGCAGGCGCACGGCGACGGCGCATCGAAAATTGGCTGCACAGCACGATTCACGGGCCTCGGCCGGCGCTTTGCCGACGGACGCATGAATGTGACGGTCACCGGCGAACGCGTGGTGCGCCTTCTGGAGGAGACCTCGGGGCGCCTGTACTTCACCTCGTGGGTGGAGGGCGTCTCGGACGACCGCCCGAACGGGTCAGAGGAGCGCATCGCCGAGGTGCACGAGCTCTTCCAGCGTCTGGTGGCCGAGATCGCGCCCAACTCACCGCCACCCTTCATCCGTGATGACCTGCCGCTGTCGTACGCCATCGCCGGCATGATCGAGATGCCGCTCGAGCCCAAGCAGGACATGCTCGAGTGCCGCGATGAGGACCTGCGCCTGGCGATGGTGCGCGACATCCTCTCCGCCGCGCTCGATGGTGCCGACCGCGAGCGCATCGCCGCGGCACGGGCGCGCACAAACGGCAAGGTTGCCCTGCCGTGACCCCATTGGCGGTCGTCGCTGCCCGGCGCATCGCCTGGGTAGAGGGCCCCGATGCCGAAGCGCTGCTGCATGGTCTGCTCACCGCCGACGTGCAGGCGATCCCCGTGGGTGGTGGCACACCCTCGCTCATCCTCGATGCCCACGGCCACGTGGTTGCGCGCATGCATGTGCACCGCGATGCCCCGGACGCCTTCACGCTGCTGCTTGATGCGGCACCGGCGCCCGACGGTGTGGCGGTCATCACCGCGCACCACGTGAGCGAGGATGCCGAGGTCATCGGGCCTGAGCCGGTGGACGTACTGGTGGTCACCGGGGACGCACCGCAGGGCGACATCGTGGCCGCCGGGAGCATCCCCGGAACGACCGAGGTGATCACCGACGACCCGGCGGCACTGGCCGCGTCGCTCGGCCTCGCGCTCTCCCCGCCCGCAACGCTGGAGCCGCTGCGTATCGCGGCCGGTATACCGGCCATCGGCATCGACACCGGGGCAAAGACGCTGGTGCAGGAGGCCGGCCTCGATGACGCCGTGTCGTACGACAAGGGCTGCTACCTCGGGCAGGAGACCGTGGCGCGTCTGCACTACCGCGGTCACGCCAACCGCCGCCTGTGCCGCATCGCACTGGATGGCCCGCTGGCCACGGGCACGGAGCTCACCTGCGGCGACGTGGCGGCCGGCACGGTCACCAGCGTGGCCGAGGTGCCAGAAGAGGGATGGATGGGGCTCGCCATGGTGCGCCGCGAGGTGGCCGATGGCGCCGAGGTGTCGGCTGGCGACCGCGTGGTCGGTCACGTGATCGGCGCAGCCACATCCGGTGCTACGTTCGGTACGTCATGAGTCTCGACCGCGATACCCGGGCACGGGCCGCCAATCAGTCGGCCTTCGTGCGTGTGTTCTACGACCGTGACGGCGACATGCACGCGGCACGGGTGCTCGCCATCATCCTCGTGCTGGTGGCCATCATCGTGGTCGGCACGGTTGGCGTGTCATTTGCCGGCGCCGTGGCGGGGCCCGAGACCCTGGCGATCGGCGCACTCATCGTGTTCCTCGCCATCAAGCTGCCGTTTCTCGGCTTCGTGTTCTGGATCATCATGCGTCACGGCGGTGGGTACACCCAGAGCGAGTGGTCAGACCGCGAGCGCGGCGAGATTCTCGACTACCTGCGCGCTCAGGCGCGGGAGGCCAAGGGCACGCCCGACGAGGCGAAGCGCCTGCAGTGGCTCGCCCGCGAGGCCTGGCACGTTGCCGACACCGTCCCCGACGAGCACCGCGCCGAAGCCGTCGCAGTTGCCGTGGAGATCAGTGCCCTTCGACCCACTCCCAGCGGGACGACCTCTCCCCCTTGAGCTCCTGAACGGCCGGGGGTGGGGTGTTGGCCCTCTCCCTCGTGACTCCTCGGACGGGCAGGGGTGGGGTGTTGGCCTTGCTCCCTATGACGGTCGCTTCAACCAACACCCCACCCCTGCCCTGCGCGCTGGAGTTCGGCAGTGAAGGTCCCCCAACCCGCGGGTTCGCGTGGCGTGCTCCGGCGCGAGGAGCCCGGGGGCCGGGCGTTGGTCGCAGCGACCGTCATAGGGAGCAAGGCCAATGCCCGGCCCCCGGGCGCGTCCCTGCCCAAGCCAGATCAGGCGAAGACGATCCCGTCGTCGAGATCTCCCTTCGCCAGGGACTCCTCAACCTTGGCGAAGGCAAGGCCGTGGACGACGGCCGAGATGTCTTCGGCGGTGCCCTCGAGTGCCTCGGGGTGACGCGCCTGCACGCTCACGCGGCCGACGAAGCAGGTCTTGATGCAGATGGGGACGCCGTCCTTCATCACCTCGACGTTGAAGCCCCACAACGTGTGAGCGTCGTCGGTGAGCGACGTGCGGGGTGGCTCGGCCCGCAGAACGTACGCGGTGCCCTCAATATCCAGATCTCGTGTGCTCACAGCTCGATGACCTCCCCGTGCTCATCCACTCCGAATGCCCCTCCCCCGCGCCGCGGATCGCCCGCGGCCTCAAGCCCACCGGCGGTCACGCCAACGGCCGACACGCCACCGAAGTAGAGATTCGCCTCTGTCCAGAGGCGAAGGTCGAAGTCGGCCTCCCGCAGGGCCTGCACGGCCTGCTCGGGCACACCGCCCTCCACATCCACCCCGCCGCCCTCGTGATGAACCCTTGGGCGGGCCACTGCCTCTGCCGGGCCCGCGCCGAAGTCCACCATCCCAGCGACCACGGCGAGAATGGCAGACCGCAGGCGGTTCGACCCGGCCGACCCCAGCGAGGCCACCGGGCGATCGCCGTCGATGATGAGCGTGGGCGCCATCATCGAGGTCATCCGCGCGCCGACAGGCAGGTTGCCGAAGCCACCGGGGTTGAGGTCGCTCTCGCCCAGCATGTTGTTGAGCATGATGCCGGTTCCCGGGATGACCACCCCCGACCCCGAGCCGTTTGACGACGACAGGCTGGCCATGCCGCCCTCCCTGTCGATGGCGCTCACGTGCGTGGTGCCCGTGGGCTTCTGCGACGGGGGCTCGCCCGATGTCTCCTGCTCCGACAGCGCCGCCCAGAAACGGTCAAGGAAGTCGTCGTCCGACAGGCCTGCCTGGAACTCCGGTCCACGGAACTCGTTGGCGGCCGCACCGGCTCGGGCGAGCTCGACGAAGAACGCCGTCTCGTCCGGAGGTGGCGCGTGGCGGGCCATGTGGTGCAGGGCGGCGGCGATGAGCGTGCCACCGCTCGACGGGGGCGGATTGGTGAGCACGGTCACGCCGCGGAACGACACCTCAAGTGGTGTGCGCTCAATCACCCCGTACTGCTGCAGGTCGTCACGGGTGATGAGCCCGCCCTGCAGTTCGAGGTAACGCAGCAATTCCTCACCCAGCATGCCGTCGTACAGGCACGCCGCACCCTCGCGGCCGAATCGTTCGAGGGTCTCCGCCAGATCAGGCATCCAGATGGTGCCGCCGGCAGGCGTGGTCCTGCCGCCGTGCTGGGCGTACATCGCGGCGCTCGATGGCGTGTACACGAGCATCTCGGCCAGGATCTCGTGCAGGTACGCAGCCTGCTCGCCAATCATCACGCCATCGCGCGCCTGGCGCGCGGCGGGCGCCGCCAGTGTGGCCAGCGGCAGGCGACCGAAGCGGCGTGATGCCAGATCGAGCCCGGCCAGCATGCCCGGCACCGCGCATGAGGCAGGGCCGATGTGGAACACCTGCTCCACCCGGCCGAAGGGCACCGTGAACGCGTGCAGGTCGTCGGGGTTGAGCGGGCGGCCGTCCGGGCCAAGTCCGGGCACGGCCACGAAGAAGTCGAGCAGCGTGGCCGGGCCACCCGGCGGGCGCACCAGCAGGAAGCCACCGGCACCAGGGCCGGTGAGCACACTCTCCGACACCGCCGACATGAGTGCACCGGCGATCACCGCGTCCGCAGCGGTGCCACCGGCGGCCAGGGCATCAGCCCCCGCACGTGCCGCGAGGGGGCTCCCGGCCGCGACGGCGCCGGTGATCACGGATCTGCTCCCGTTACGAGGCGGCCGGCGGCTCGTCGTCCGACGGCGACGACGACTCGTCGCTCACGGAGAAGAGCTTGGGGGCCTCGGGTGCGTCGGCAGCAGCTGGCTCCGGCGCGCTCGGCGGGTCAACCGCGCGGATTGGCGGCGGCGGCGGAACGTCGGCCGACAGGTCGGGTGCTTCCGGCGGCTCCGCGATCTCGGGCGAACCCTCGAGCGACGACGCGCGGGTGGTCTCGGGGCGTGACCTGCGGCCACGCTCCACACGGGTTGCGCTGGCGGCGCGCGGTGCCGATGCCGACCCACCGCGGGACGGACTGCCCGACAGGCTCGCGGCCACCACGGTGACCCACACCTGATCGTCGAGCGTCTCGTCGATCGTGGCACCGAAGATGATGTTGGCGTCGGGATCGGCCGCGTCGGCAACCACCTGGGCTGCCTCGGTCACTTCGATCAGCGACATGTTGGGGCCACCGGTGATGCCGAGCAGGATGCCCTGGGCGCCGTCCACCGGAGTCTCGAGCAGCGGCGACGAGATGGCCGCGGTGGCCGCGTCGGCCGCACGGCTGCCGCCGGTGGCGTAACCGATGCCGAGCAGCGCGGTGCCGGCATCCTTGAGGATGGTGCGCACGTCGGCGAAGTCGACGTTGATGAGGCCTGGCAGCGTGATGAGATCGCAGATGCCCTGCACACCCTGACGCAGCAGGTCGTCGGCAACCGCGAATGCCTGTACCACGCTGGTGCCGCGCTCGAGCACGTTCATCAGGCGGTCGTTCGGGATGACGATGACGGTGTCGGCCGCATCCTGCAGGTGGGCGATGCCCTGATCGGCGGTGTTTGCGCGCTTGCTGCCCTCGAAACCGAACGGACGGGTGACCACGGCGACGGCCAGTGCGCCCATCTCACGGGCGACCTTGGCGACGATGGGCGATCCACCGGTACCGGTACCGCCGCCCTCACCCGATGCGATGAACACGAGGTCCGACCCGCGCAGTACACGGCGCAGGTGCTCCTCGCTCTCGCGGAAGGCCATCTCGCCCACTGCGGGGTCGCCACCGGTGCCAAGGCCACGTGTGACCTCGGCGCCCACGGGCACCACCACGTCGGCACGGCTGGCGTCAAGCGCCTGGCGGTCGGTGTTGACGGCCACAAACTCGACGCCGCGCAGGCCAGCCTCGACCATGCGGTCGACGGCGTTGCAACCGGCGCCGCCCACGCCCACCACGCGCACGACAGCGTGGTTCTCGGCGCCCTCGGGCGACGGGGTGAACAGATCGGCGGGTGCCTCCGACTGCAGGCCCTGACCACCTTCGCCCCCGGTGCTGCGGAAGAGGTCGGCCAGCGGCCCCTCGCGCATCGACTTGCGCTCGCTCACGATGCCAACCTCAGGACCGGCGCCGGGCCGGCCGGGGCTGCCTTCTGCGTGTTGCGCATGCGTTCAAGATCATCGCTCCAGCGTCCGTCGCGCTCCAGCACCTCGCGCGCCACCTGACGGTACCAGCGGGCCGACTGCCCGCCCGAGTCGAACTTGAGCGCGCTCTGACCCTGCACCGGCGCCTCGGCAAACCGGACGGTCTTGCCGATGCGCGTGCGGAACACGGTGTCGCCGAAGTTGGCGTGCAGCACATCCACGGCCTCACGGCAGTGCATGGTGCGGCCGTCGTACATGGTCGGGAGGATCCCGAAGATGTCCACGTCGGGATTGAGGTGCTCACGCACCTGCCCGAGGGTCTGCTGCAACTGGGCGAGCCCGCGCAGCGAGAGGTACTCGCACTGCACCGGCACGATCACTCCCTGGGCGGCCACCATCGCGTTGATGGTGAGAAGCCCGAGCGACGGCGGTGTGTCCATGATGATGTAGTCGTAGGTGCCCATCACCGGCTGCAGGGCGCGCTGCAGTGCGCGCTCACGGCCGATCATGCTCGACAGCGCAAGCTCGGCACCCGCAAGCTCGATGCCGGCCGGGGCCACATCGATCTCGCGCACGTGCACGATGTCGCTGATGGGCATGGAGCGCACCAGGACGTCGAACATGCCGACGTCGAGCGCCTCCACGTCAATGCCCTGACTCATCGAAAGATTGCTCTGCGGGTCCAGGTCGACAACCAGTACGCGCATGCCCTTCTCACGAAGCGCGACCGCGACATTCAGGGACGATGTGGTCTTCGCCACGCCGCCCTTCTGGTTCGCCATTGCCAATACGCGCGCGGAACGCGCCATCGCGGGTCCTCCCGGAGAGATGAGTTGAGCCGGTCTGCGGTTTCTACGCAGCGGGGTCGACTCCTTCCGGAAAGCGGTCAGCCGGAGCGGGGAACCAGCGCGCCGGGGGGCACGGGGCCCCCGAGGTACCCCGCCGCATCAGCCGCGTCCACCATCAACTGCATGGACCCCGGTGCAATGGTCGTGGTCGCTGTCATGTCCTTGAGCGCGGCCAGCAACACCGGCTCGTCAATGGTCTTGCTCGTCTGCTCTTCGATGAGGTCGTTGAACGCCCGGGCCACCACCAGGGGGTGCGCCTGGGCGCGGGCAACGGCCTTGGCATTTGCGGCAACCAGCGCGCGGGTGGCCGCGGGTTCCGCCCGGGCGAACTCGGCCGTGACCACCAGCACCGTGGCTGGGATCTTCCACCGCGCGATCTGTGCATTGGCGTCGGCCACCGGCACCACCGTGCCCGCGGCCTCCAACTTGGCGGCGTACGGCTCGGGTGCAAGCGTGGCGGCCACGGCCCCATCGTCGATGGCGTCGCCGAGCGCCGAATTCTTCACCGGCACGATGCCCACATCGCCGCCCTGGTCATCGCCACGCAGGCCCGCCGCCTGCAGCAGCAGCCGCAGCGTGAGGTCCTGCGTATTGCCGTGCGCGGGAACTGCCACGTTCTTGCCCGCCAGATCGGCCACCGAACGGATGCCCGACTCCGGCGTGGCCACCAGTCGCTGACCGCCGGTCACAGCACCCGCCAGCAGCACCAGGCGCCCCGGTGCGCGACTCTCGGCCATCACATACGGCCCCGGGCCGATATAGGCAGCATCGAGTGAACCGCTGAGGAGCGCGCTCACCTCCTCGGGCCCGGTCTGAAATGACTGCGGCTCGACGGGCAGCCCTGCGAGGCCGTTCTTGAACTCGCGATCGAACGCGATGATGGCGGGCCCATGCGTGAGGTTGAGGAGATACCCCAGACGCACGGAGTCGTAGGCGGTGCCGCCCCCGCCGCACCCGGCGGCGAAGAGCCCCACCACGACCGCCAGAGCCACGGCCGCGGCCGTGGCGATGAGGGCCCGCGTCCTAGCTCGCACCCTCGAGCCCCCAGCGGCGGTTGACCCAGCGCTCGAGGCGGGTGAACAGCAGTTGCTCGGTCACCAGGCCCACCACGAGGATGACGATGATGACGGCCATCACCACATCGATGGCCCCGATCTCACGACCGAGTTCGAGCACGCCGCCCAGCCCCTGCGCACCGGTCACCACGATCTCGGCAGCCATCAGCGCGCGCCAGGCGAACGCCCACGACATCTTCAGGCCAGTGACGAGGTTGGGCACGATGGCCGGGAAGATCAGCGTGCGCTGCAGAAACAGCCCGCGTGCGCCCATGGCCCGCCCGGCCATCATGAGCGTGGGATTCACCTGATGCATGGCGCCGTATGTGGCGATGGCCATGGGCTTGAAGGTGCCGAAGGCGGTGATCACCAGCACGGCGGTGCCGTTGAAGCCGAACCACAGAATTGCCAGCGGGAGAAAGGCGATGGTGGGAACCGACTGCAGGCCGGCGATCACCGGTCGGATGCCGTCTTCGAGAAACGGTGTGCCGCCGGTGAGGATGCCAAGCAGTACGCCTGCCGCCACACCGATTGCCCAGCCCTCCACGAGACGCAGCAGCGTGGCGCCCAGATCGTCCAGCAGCGCACGTTCGGTGAAGAGTGAGCCGAGCGTCGAGAACACGGTGCTGGGCGACGGCAGCTTGTACGGATCAACCCACCCGGCGGCCGTCACCAGCCACCACAGGAAGATGAGCAGCGCGATGAACCAGCCCTTGCGCACCACCTGCCAGGCAATGCCGCGCACGCGGTCGCCGAGGGACTGCGCTGGCGCTGCGGTGGTGGTGGTGGGGTCGGTGACGCCGGTGCTCACAGGGTCACCTCGGCGATCTCGGCGCGGCGGCGAGCGGCATCGTCCACCTCGGCACGCAACCGCTCAAGCATGTCGTGACGCAGGTCGAGCAGTGCCGGGTCCGACTCGTCACGCGGGCGCGGGATGTCGATCTCGTACGTCTTGATGATGCGACCGGGAGACGACGACAGCAGATGCACCGTGTCGCTCAGGAACGCGGCCTCGATGAGGTTGTGGGTCACAAACACCACGGCGGGCTGGGTCTCCAGCCAGATGCGCTGCACCTCATCCTGCAGCACCACGCGGGTCTGCGCGTCGAGGGCGCTGAACGGCTCGTCCATCAACAGGATCTGCGGCTCAAGCACCAGCGCGCGGGCAATGGATGCGCGCTGGCGCATGCCGCCCGACAGTTCGTAGGGATGCTTCCCTGCAACGTGATCGAGGTGCACCATGCGCAGCGCATCGGCCACCCTCTCGCGGCGCTCGGCCTTGGGCATGCCATGCGCGCGCAGGCCGTACTCGACATTCCGCTCAAGCGTGAGCCACGGGAACAGTGCGGCGTCCTGGAAGACGATGGCGCGCCCCGTGCCGGGTCCGGTCACCGGCTCACCCAGTGCCTCAACCGTGCCGGTGTCAGGCGCGAGCAGGCCGGCGATCATGCCGAGCAGCGTTGACTTTCCGCAGCCGCTTGGACCCACCAGGCTCACGAACTCACCGGGCTGCACCTCAAATGAGGTGGGTGCGAGCGCAGGCATATCGCTGCGCGCGTAGGTCTTGGTCACGTCCTGGACGCGAAGTGCCGCTGCCATCGTTCTCCTCGGAACACGACTCCGGTGGATGCGCTCGGCAACGTAGAACGCCCCGCGTGGAAATACAAGTAATTCTTATTGCTGTCATAAGCAATAGGACATTCGGGGGGCCCGCGGGCCTGACGGTCCCGGCAGCGGGGCATCGGGCCGCGGACCTCTTGCGGAACGTCGTCCGGCATTTGCGGGGGCCGCAAATGCGGGACG
>CAIPNN010000189.1 GCA_903866425.1 uncultured Actinomycetes bacterium | reverse complement strand
TCGCGCTCGGACGCGTTCAGTCCGTCAAATCGCCGGATTCCCAGTCCTCAAGCCACTTCTTCAGAATCCGGGCATGTTCTGGCGTAACCCCATGTGCGCCAGAATTATCCGTGTGTTCACAAACCGCGGCATTTGCGTGGCGATATGCGGCCATACCGGCTTCGTGGACGGCCGGCGGGTGGAATGGATCAGCACCCCCTGCGAGTGCGAGAACGGGCGTGCCGTTCAGCCCACCCATCGCGTACACGTGGTCGGGGAGGGGGTAGGTGCTGCACAGCAGCACCACACCGCCGATGAGGTCTGGGCGTGCCGCGCCAAGGCTGCCGGCCATCATGCCGCCATTCGAAAAGCCCATCACCACCGTGGGCCTCGTGACGCCGGCCTCCTGGGCGAGGCCCGTCACCACCTCGGCCGTCTCCTCCAGACGCACGTCGAGGCTCTCGGTCACGGGCACGCCGATGGCATGGTGGCGAAACCATGCATACCCGCCACCTTCGATCTCGGGCCCGCGCGGGGCAATGACGCCCCAGCCGGGGGCCACGGCATCGGCGACCGCCAGCAGGTCGTGCTCCGTGCCGCCGCGCCCATGGAGCAGCAGCAGCGTTGGACGGCCCGCGTCAGCCGGCCGCATGATCGCCGTCACCGGGGCGCCCGCGGGTTCTCAATGGGCGTGAGACGCGCTTCGATGACCGCGCGGTGCTCCTCCAGCCACGGGGGCAGCACAAGTGCCTGCCCCATCACCTCAGGGTCTTCATCCACCGCGAAGCCCGGGCCGTTGGTTGCCACCTCCACCAGCAGTCCGCCCGGCTCACGGGTGTAGATCGAACGGAAGTAGATGCGGTCAACCACCTGCGTGGGCAGCAGGTGTGCGTCGGTCATGCGTTCGCGCCAGCGCTTGTGGTGGTCGTCGGGACTCGCAAAGGCCACGTGGTGGATGGTGCCGCCGCCTGGCATGCCCCGCGACACGGCCTCGTCATGCAACCGCACGCTGCCCACGTGCTCGCCTGACCCCACCACGAGGGTGTCCCCCAGGTCGGCCATGCCGAGCCCCTCAACCAGCGCCGCGCGGGTGCGCTCCGGCTTCAGCGAGATGGCCTCAACGCCGATGATCTCGCGAATCGCATGTTCGTCGGGCACGCCGTCGGCCTGCGCGGGCCGGTCGTCGTCGCGGGTGCCGCGGGCAAGCAGCACATGGGCGAGCCCCTCCGGATCGGCAAACCGCACACTGCCCTCGCCGCGTTCCACTCGCGTGCCGTACTCGGTGAGCCTGCGCTCCCAGAAGTCGAGCGACGCCCCGTCGGGCACGCGCCACGAGATGGAGTGGAACATGCCACCCCCCGGCTGACCCGGTGCGGCCCCCGGCACCTCGAAGAACGTGAGCAGCGTGCGTGGCCTGCCGCCCTCATCGCCGTAATACAGGTGGTACACGCCCGGCTCGTCGTGATTGACGGTGGTCTTGACCAGACGCAGCCCGAGCAGGCCCGCGTGGAATTGCACATTCCCCGCCGCGTCACCGGTGATTGCCGTGATGTGATGGATGCCTTGAAGCACAGTGCCCGTAACCTACGCCCGTGGGCAACGGTCATGCACATCGCGAACACGGCACCGGGGCATCTCCCCGACGGGTGGCCATCGTCTCCATCGCCGCTGCCGTGTTCCTCATCGTCATCAAACTGGTGGCGGGTCTGGCGTCGGGCAGCCTTGCGTTCATCTCGGAGGCCATCCATTCGGGCACCGATCTGGTGTCGGCCATCCTGGCGCTCTTCGCCATCAGTGTGGCCGCCCGCCCAGCCGATCGTGATCACCCCTACGGGCATGGCAAGGCCGAGCACCTCTCCGCGGCCGCCGAGGCCCTCGTGCTGGTGGCCGTGGCCATCTGGATCTCGGTGGAGGCCATTCAGCGCATCGCAGAGGGCGGTGGGCACGTGGACGCAACGTGGTGGGTCATTGGTGTCGCCGTGCTGGTGCTGGCCATTGACCTGTTGCGCACGGTCACCTTGTTCCGTGCCGCGCGTCAGCACGGCAGTGCGGCACTCAAGGCCAGCGCCATGCATTTCGCCAGCGACATGGCCGGCACGGTGGCCGTGTTGGTGGGTCTTCTGCTGGTGCGCGCAGGCGTGGAGAACGCCGACTCGGTCGCCGCGCTGTTCGTGTCGGCGCTCGTGCTCATCGCCGGCGCGCACCTCTTGCGCGAGAACATCAACGCGCTCATGGACTCCGTGCCCGACGCTGACGAGCTGGCCGCCCGCCGGGCGGTGGAGGCCCTCGGGCCGGCGATCGAGCTTCGCCGGCTGCGCATGCGGCAGTCGGCGGGCCGCTCCTTCGCGGATGTCGTGATCGGGGTACCGCCCGGCGAGGCGGTGGGGCGCGCCCATGCGGTTGCCGACGTGGTGGAGGACGCCATCGAGCGTGCGGTGCCCGGCGCCGACGTGGTGGTGCACGTGGAGCCGCGGGATGACGACGACCAGGATCTGGCCGACCGGGTGCTTGCATCAGCGCACGCCGTGCCCCGGGTACGCGAGGTACACAATGTGCGCATCCTGCATGTGGGTGGCCGGGTCGAGGCCACGATGCACCTGAAGTTGCCGCCGGACACCCCGTTGGGCGAGGCCGGTGCGGTGGCGGCCGAGGTGGACGCGGCGGTGACCCGGGACATCCCGCAGGTGTCGGCCGTGCGTACGCATCTGGAACCGCTTGACGCGGCCGGGCAGGGGGAGGAGTTGTCCGACGCCCGCGACACGGAGGCGGCGGTGCGCGATGTGGTGGCGGCCGTGTGCGGCGAGGCGCCCCACGATGTGCGGCTTGTGGGGACGGGCGATGGCGTGGTGGCCTTCGTGACGCTCAGCCTGGGCGACGCCATCACCTTGGAGCAGGCCCACGACACCGGCGGGGCAGTGCGTCGTCGTATCCGCACTGAGGTGCCCGGCGTGGTGGATGCCTTTGTGGAGGCGCGTCCCTAGGTGAGCGGAGGGCGGGCGCTCGCGCCGGGCGCGCGCGACAGCCACCCACCGTGATCGCGCAGCCACACACGGTCGATGTCGTGATCGGGCGAGAGGCGCCTGACCAGATTCCAGAAGGCGGGGGAGTGGTCGAGGTGCACCAGATGCGCCATCTCATGCACCACCACGTATTCGGCCACGCGCTCGGGCGCCATCATGAGACGCCAGCTGAACGACAGGGCGCCGCGCGCCGAGCATGATCCCCATCGTGTGCGCGGGTCGCGGATGCCGATTGACGTGAACTGCACCCCCATGCGCTGGGCGTACATGTCGCACATGAGGCCGAACCAGCCACGCGCCGCCTGCCGGTAGGCGCGCTCGACGAGCGGCCGCACGGCATCGGTATCGGGCGCCGCGACGGCCAGGCGACCCTCCTCTGCGCGCAGGCGCACCGATCCGCGCGCCGCCTGCCGGATGCCCAGTTCCAGTTCGCCATCGAGAAACGGCAGCATCTGGCCGTCAATCAGCGGGTCTGGAACCGCCGGTTCCAGCAGTTCGTGATGCCGCAGCAGCCAGCGCTCTTTTGAGCGCACCGCGCGGTCGATCTCATGCTCGGGAAGCCGCATGGGTGCTGACACCCGAAGCCCATCAGGGGTGAGGCTCATGCGCACGTGGCGCGACCGCGGATTGCGCACCAACACGTAGGGGATGGTCCTCCCCGCCAACATCACCTCGGGCATCGGCGGATCGTGGCGTATGTCCTGCTATCTTGCCCGGGCCGTTCGACCAATGGGTGCATTGCACCCCGATTCACAGGAGGGGCTCGCCTGACGATGCCCGTAGCCCGTGCCTCCTAGGCGCGGTCCAGACACACGCCCGCCCGCTGGCCCGTCCACCCGGATCAACGAAGCAATTCGCGTTGACACCGTCCGGTTGATCGACGCCGACGGCGAGAACCGTGGCGAGATGCGTACGCAGGAAGCGTTGGACATCGCCATCGGACTCAACCTCGACCTGGTCGAGGTGGCGCCCGAAGGTCGTCCGCCCGTCTGCCGCATCATGGATTACGGCAAGTGGCGCTACGAGCAGGAGCAGAAGGCAAAGCAGGCGCGGAAGCACCAGAGCACGATCACCATCAAGGAGATCAAGTTCCGGCCAAAGATTGATCCGCACGATTACGAGACGAAGAAAGGCCACGTCCTCCGGTTCCTCAAGAACAAGGACAAGGTCAAGGTGACGATCATGTTCCGTGGGCGTGAGCTCATGCACCCGGAGCGTGGGGAGGCGATTCTCCTCCAGTTGGCATCAGAGGTTGAAGACCTCGCCATCATCGAAAGCCGTCCGAATCTCGATGGTCGCAACATGATCATGATGCTCGCGCCACTCAAGGATGTTCCGGTTCAGGCCGCCAAGCCTGCGAAGACGCCCAGCGAGACCGCACCGCCCGCCGAAGAAGCTCCGTCAGAAACCGCAGCCTCCTCCTAGAGAAGAAGAGACGAGTTCCCCAGATATGCCAAAGATGAAGACCAACAAGTCGGCCTCGAAGCGCTTTCGCGTGACGCCCAAGGGCAAGGTCGTCTATGTGCACTCGGGTCTGCGCCACAACCTCGAGCACCTCTCGAGCAAGCGCCACCGTGCCATCAAGCGTCCGGCGACCATCAACCCGGTCGACACTCCGGCAATTCTCCGGCTCCTGGGGAGGCGATAGTCCATGGCTCGCGTCAAGCGTTCCGTCAGCGCGCGCAAGAAGCGCCGCAAGGTTCTTGCCCAGGCCAAGGGGTACTGGGGCACCAAGCACTCGTCGTACCGTCGTGCGAAGGAGCAGGTTCAGCGCTCCGGCAACTACGCGTACCGCGACCGCCGTGTGCGCAAGCGTGAGTTCCGCCGTCTCTGGATCGCACGCATCAACGCCGCCGCTCGCCTGAATGGCCTCACCTACGGTGAGTTCATCCACGGCCTCGGCCTCGCCGGCATCGAGCTCGACCGCAAGATGCTCGCGGACATCGCTGTCCACGAGCCCGAGCACTTTGCCGCACTCGTCGCGCGGGCCGCTGAGGCCCGTACGGCCGCCTGAGCACCGGCACCGGGTCTGATCACGAGCGGAGCGGCGGACGCGGTCCGTCGCTCCGCCGTGTGACTTCAGCGCGTAACCCAGCGCTCCAGCACCTCCGCCGCCTTCAGCAGAAGCGCACCCGGCGTGAGGAGCGCGTGCTTGTTGCCGAGGGCGAGGACGTGGTGCAGGCCGCACTCGACCGCGGCATCCAGCCAATCATGCTGGTGGTTGATGAGGAGCGGGTGCAGGACGACGACCCCCGCCTTCTCGCCACCGCCTGGCTCAGCGAGCGCTACTGCGCATCAACGCGCCTGATGGCTGGCGCCAGCAGCCTTGCGCAGCCGCCCCGCATCATCGGCGTGTTCCCGCAGTCGGGCCCGCACCACTTCCGCACCGTGGCCATGCCTCCGTCGCTCGGCGTGTACCTGGCGGGCGTGGCCGACCCCGGCAACGTGGGCACGCTCGTGCGCACCTCCGCTGCGCTCGGGGCCGACTGGCTCGCGCTCGGCCCGGGTTCTGCCGACGCCGCCCACCCGCGCGCGGTGCGCGCTGCCATGGGTGCCACGTTCGCGCTGCCGGTGCTCGAGGGCGTGAAGCCCGAGGACCTGGTGACGCGCGAGGGCTTCCGTGTGGTTGCCGCCGTGGCGCATGGCGGGGCCATGCCCTGGGAGGTCGATCTCACACAGCCGACCGTGCTTGCCCTCGGCGCCGAGCGCGCCGGCCTCGACCCGATCATGGATGCCCTGCGCGATCATCTTGAGGTGGTCGAGGTGACAATCCCGCAGGGTGATGGGGCTGAGTCGCTCAATGTGGCCGCCGCGGGTGCTGCGCTCATGTCCGAGCGCATCCGTCAATCAATTACGATGCCGCCGTCATGAGCCAGATCCCCGACCTCGACGCACTCGCCCAGCAGGCCATCGCCGATATCTCGGCGGCGGGTGATCTTGACGCGCTCGAAGGCGCCCGGGTCAGGCACCTGGGGCGCAAGAGCGTGCTGGCCGAGTTGCTCGGATCCATCGGATCGCTCGAGCCCGCTGAGCGTGGTCGGGTGGGCAAGGAGGGCAACGCCGCCCGCAAGGCCATCGAGGCCGCACTCGACGCCCGTCATGCCACGCTCGAGGGCGAGGCCATGGGCAGCGCGCTGCTTGCCGATCGCGCCGATGTCACCCTGCCGGGCGACCGCTACGCCCTGGGTGCGCTGCACCCCATCACTCAGGTTCGCCTTGAGGTTGAGGAGATCTTCCTCGGCATGGGCTACTCGGTGGCCGACGGCCCCGAGATCGAGACCGGCTTCAACAACTTCACCGCGCTCAACACGCCCGACGGCCACCCGGCCCGCAGCGAGAGCGACACGTTCTTCATCGCCGGTGGCGAGAAGGACGAGGTGCTGCTGCGCACGCAGACCTCCCCGGTGCAGATCCGCACGATGCAGACCACCGAGCCGCCGGTGTACGTGATCGCCCCGGGCACCGTGTACCGCCGCGACGACGTCGACGCCACGCACAGCCCCATGTTCCACCAGGTGGAGGGGCTGGCTGTTGACGAAGGGCTCACCTTCGCCAACCTCAAGGGCACCATCACGTACTTCCTGCAGCAGCTCCTGGGCGACCGCGACGTTCGGGTGATCCCGCACTTCTTCCCGTTCACCGAGCCCTCGGTTGACGTGAGCGTGTCGTGGACCGATCGCCACGGGCGCACCGACTGGCTCGAGGTGGCGGGTGCCGGAATGGTCGACCCCAACGTGTTCGCCAACGTGGGCTACGACCCCGAGCGGTGGACCGGCTTCGCGTTCGGCTTCGGGCTCGACCGCATCGCCATGATCCGTCATCAGATCAGCGACATCCGGTTGCTCTACGAGGGCGACCTGCGCTTCCTGGAGCAGTTCTCATGAAGTTGCCCCTCGAATGGCTGCGCGAGCAGATCACCACATCGCTCACCGACGAGCAGATTGCCGAGCGCCTCACGGCCACAGGTACCGCCGTTGAGAAGGTGATCACGCGCGGCATCCCGGACACGCCCGGCAACCGCGAGTCGTTCCTCGTGGGCAAGGTGCTCACGTGCGAGCAGCACCCCGACGCCGACCGCCTGCGGGTGCTGAGCGTTGATACCGGACACGACGAGCCCCGGCAGATCGTGTGCGGCGCGCCCAACGTGGCCGCCGGCCAGACCGTGCCGGTGGCAATCCCCGGTGCCGTCATGCCGAATGGCCAGAAGCTGGGCAAGGCCAAGCTGCGTGGGGTGGAGAGTCTCGGCATGGTGTGCTCGGCCACCGAGCTTGAACTTGCCGACGAGAGCGACGGTATCCTGGTGCTGCCCGACGATCTTGCCGCAGGCACGCCCATCCTCGACGCCCTGCCGTCCCCCGGCACCGTGCTCGAGCTCGAACTCACGCCG
>CAIPNN010000188.1 GCA_903866425.1 uncultured Actinomycetes bacterium | reverse complement strand
TTGTTGTGCTGCACCGCGTGCATGCCCGGCGGGCTGTCCACCACTTCCACAAACGGGTGGCCGTCGTAGAAGTCGACATATGCCTGCGTCAATTCGGCCTGACTCGGGGCGTCGCCCGTCAACCGCGCGTACACCGACGACAGCAGGCCACGGTCAACCGGCACCAGGTGCGGCGTGAACAGCACATCGGCACCGATCTGCTCCGAGATCTCAGGCGTGTGCCGGTGGTTCAGCACCTTGTAGGCACGAATGCTGTCGGCCACCGAGCAGTAGTGCACGTCGGGCGTGGGCGTCTTGCCCGCGCCGCTCACGCCGCTCTTGGCGTCAATGACGATGTCGGTGATGCAGCCCTTCATCGGCAGCAGTGCCAGCAGCGACGCCGTGGGGTAGCAGCCGGGGTTGGCCACCACACGAGCGCCCTTGATGGCCTCGCGGTTGATCTCGGGCAGGCCGTACACGGCCTCGGCCAGCAGGTCGGGGCGCGGGTGGTCAAAGCCGTACCAGTGCGGATAGGCAGCGGGGTCGCTCAGGCGGTGGTCGGCAGACACATCAACCACGCGCAGGCCGCGATCGACCAGTTCGCTCACCACGGCTGCGGCCTCGGCGTGCGGGTAACACACGGCGGCGAAGTCACCTGCGGCCACGGCGTTCAGATCGAGATCCTGCAGCACCGCATCAACGCGGTACTCCGGCGCCACGTCGACGATGCGCTTACCGGCATCTGCCCGGGCGGTCACCTGGCCAAGCGTGAAGTGCGGGTGGGCGTCAACCAGCGCCGCCAGCTGCGCGCCGGCGTAGCCAGCTGCGCCGATGACGTGCACCGTGCTCATGAGCGCAGCTCTGCTCCGACCGCCTCACGAAGGGCGGTCACAGCGCGATCCGTGACGGCGTCAATCTCATCGTCAGTGAGGGTACGCCCGGGGTCGGCGATATGCGCGCGCACCGCCAGGCTCACGTGGCCCTCGGGCACCTGATCGCCGTCGTAGTGGTCGAACACCTCGGCGTCGCGCACCAGCTCGCCACCGGCCTCGCGCACCACCTCGAGCACCCGCGATGCGGGCACCGAGTCGGGCACGATCACGGCGAGGTCGCGGGTGGACACGGGCACGGAGATGAGGTCGACGTACTTGCGCGGCTCAACCGGACGCTGCTTGGCGAGGTCGGCAACCCACAGGGTCACCATCACCACAGGGCCCTTCACATCGAACGCCTGCAGCACCGCCGGGTGCACCTCGCCGGCGATGCCGATGCGGTGGCCGTGCGACGTGATGCGCGCCTGGCGCACGGGGTGCAGGTCGGGGCGCTCGGCGCCCGGCGAGGCTTCGGCCTCGATGCCGGCGGCCCGTGCAAGCGCGATGCCAAGGCCGGTTGCCGACCACACGTCCACGTCGCTGGGCTGCTGACGCCAACCGCGGGCACCGGGGGCACCGAACAGCACCGCGGTGATCTCCTCGGGCTCGTCGGCAAGGCCGTCGGCGGCGGGGATGTAGATGCGCCCCACCTCGAAGATGCCGCCGTCGCGACGCTGGTGGCTCTGGTTGCGCGCAACGGCGCGCAGCAGGCCCGGCAGCAGCGAGCGCCGCATCACGGCCATCTCGTCGGACAACGCATTGGAGATGCGAACGACGTTGCGCACGGAGTCGTCCGCCGGAATACCCAGCCGGTCGAGATCGGCCTCGGGCACGAAGCGGTACGAGATGGCCTCCGACAGACCCAGATCGGCAGCACGGCGGGCCACCTGGCGCACGATCGTCTGCTCAGGCGTGAGGCGGGCACGGGCGATCACCCGCGGCAGCACGGCCTCGATGCGGTCGAACCCGTAGATGCGCCCGACCTCCTCGATGAGGTCGATCTCGCGCTGCAGGTCGGCCACGCGGTGCCATGGCACGGTGACCGTGTGTGCGGCTGCCCCCCGCTCGACGGTGCAGCCGAGGCGCTCGAGCGTGGTGGCGCTCTCGTCGGCGCTGATGTCTGCACCCAGGATGTGCCCCACGCGCTGGTGGCGCAGGGTGATGACCGGCGCGGCGGGCGACGGCTCGTGGGCGTCGAGCACGCCGGGTACCAGCGTGGCCCCGGCAAGGTCGGTGAGCAGGCGGCAGGCAAGCGCCATGGCGTACGGCGGCAACTCGCGGGGCTGCCCCTTCTCGAACCGGGCACTCGACTCGGTGCGAAGACCCAGACCAAGCGAGGTGCGGATGATGTTGGGGCCATCGAAGGTGGCAGCTTCCAGCAATACGCGCGTGGTGGCGCCCGACACCTCGGCAAACTCGGCGCCGAAGATGCCGGCGATCACGGCGGGCTTCTCGGCGTCGGCGATCACCAGCACGTCGTTGTGCAGCACCCGCTCCTGGCCGTCGAGCGTCACGATCTTCTCGCCGTCGGTGGCGCGACGCACCACGATGGCGGGGCCCGCCAACGTGTCGAGATCGAAGGCATGCAGCGGCTGGGCGGTGAGCAGCATCACGTAGTTGGTGATGTCAACGACGTTGTTGATGCTGCGCATGCCGGCGGCCTCGAGGCGGCGCACCATCCAGTCGGGCGACGGGCCCACCGTCACGTCCACCAGCACCCGTGCCATGTAGCGCGGGCAGAGGTCGGTGGCATCAACGGTCAGCGATACGTGGTCGCCCACCTGACCGGGGCCATCCTCAGCCGGCAGCGTCAGGTCGAGCGCCGGAAGCGCCTCGCCCGTGATGGCGTGCACCTCGCGGGCGATGCCGTAGATGCCCTGGCAATCGCCGCGGTTGGGCGTGAGCTCGAGCTCGAGCACGGTGCCGGGGGACGGCAGGGCGTCGAGGATGGGCGTGCCTGCCGCAAGGTCGTCGGGCAGCACGAGGATGCCGTCGCTCTCGTCGGCGAGTTCAAGCTCGGTGGCCGAGCACACCATGCCGAGACTCTCCACCCCACGCAGCTTGGCCTTGCCCAGCTTCTTGCCATTCGGCATGACGGC
>CAIPNN010000187.1 GCA_903866425.1 uncultured Actinomycetes bacterium | reverse complement strand
GCCGAGCGGGGTGTCGCCGCACCCACCGACATCACGCCGTCAATGCTCGAAGCGGCGCTCCGCGAGATCGGTTGGGCACCGGCCACCCGCCGCCGCGCGCTCACGGCGCTCCGCGAGTGGCTCGCGCCGCTCTTCGATCGCGGCAGGTCACCGGCGGACCTCATCGATGCCCCGCGCCCTCAGCGCACCCCGGTGCCGCGCCTGTCGCAGGATGATGCGGCCGCCATCGCCGATGCGGCCGCCAAGCTGGTGCACGACACCCCGCCGCGATCCACCGCCCGGGCCCTGGCCATTCGCGACCGCGCCATCATCGAGGTGCTCTACGGCAGCGGCCTGCGCCGGCAGGAGGTGTGCGATCTGGTGCTGTCGTCGCTCGACTTCGAGACCGAGGTGCTTTCCGTGGTGGGCAAGGGCGGCTACGCACGCACCGTGCCCATGACCGAGCCGTGCGTCGATGCCCTGCGCGACTGGCTCGACGAGGGCCGTCCCCGCCTTGCGGTGCTGTCGGGGTTCACCGCGGCAACCCGTGCGCGCGTATTCCTGTCGCGTACCGGCGGTCCGCTCGACGGCGCCACCGTCTACCGAATCGTCAACCGGGCGCTGCAGGCCATGGGTCGGAGTGGCGGCCCACACCTGCTCCGTCACGCCGCAGCCACCCACTTGCTGGAAGGCCCGGGTGGGGAAGGCGGCGCCCACCTGCGTGTGGTGCAGGAGTTCCTCGGCCACTCGAGCATCGCCACCACCGAGCGGTACACGGGTGTCACCACCAAGGCGCTGCAGGAGACCCTGAAGAAGGCGCACCCACGGGGATGAGCGTGCAGGTCGACCCAGCGGGCTTCCAGGCCCTCGTCGCGGGCTTCCTGGCAACACGCGGCAGCGCCAACACACGCGCGGCATACGCGCGCGATCTGGTCATCCTGGGCGAGGCCCTCGGTGTTCCCGAGGGTGGTGAGGCGGGCCCGTCGTTCGGCGTTGAGGACAACCCCGCAGCCCGCCGCGCCGCCGAGCAGATGTCGCAGATCGCCCCGGGCTGGTGGCAGAACTGGCGCGATGGCCTGGAGGGTCGCCAGAGCAGCCGCGCCCGCCGCGTGGCTGCCGTGCGCGCGTTCTGCCGCTGGTGGTCGCGGGCGCTCGCGCTGCCCAACCCGGTGCAGGACCTCCGTCCGCCAGCCGCCGCCGCCCGCACGCAGGAGGCGCTGGCCCGCGAGGTGTCGGCACTCACCCCGGCGCAGATGCGACGCCTTTGTGATGCCGCCGCGTCCATGCCCGGCCCGCTCGGCTTGCGCACACACGCGCTCATCGAGGTGCTCTACGGCTGCGGCCTCCGGGCCACCGAGGCCGCGGGCCTCGACATGTCGGCCCTGCATCTGGACGACCCGGCCGACCCCTACGTGGTGGTGCTGGGCAAGGGCGAGAAGCACCGGGCCGTGGCCGTGCCCGTGGTGGCCCGCGAGGTGCTCACGCGGTACCTGGCCACCGCCCGCCCGGAGTTGCGCGCCAACGACGTGACCCCCCGGCCGGGGCAGCAGAAGTTCCGCGACGCCGACGCCGTGTTCCTCGGTGCCCGCGGCCGACGTATTGGCAGAAGCGACGTGTGGCGCGAGGTCAACCGCGCCGCCGACAAGGCAGGGCTCGTGTCAGAGGGCGTGCGTGTGTTCCCCCATGCGCTCCGCCACTCCTGCGGCACCCACCTGGTGCAGGCAGGCGTCGACATCCGCTACGTGCAGGCGCACCTCGGCCATGCGAGCCCGGTGACCACCGAGGTGTACACGCACATCACGGCAAGCCACCTGCGAGACGACTTCGACCGGGCCCACCCGAGGGCGCGCCGGGCAAGCTGAGCACCAAACCCCGGTGCCAGACACCGGGCGGTGTCTGGCACCGGGGTTTATCGAGGTACGCCTGAGCAGGTACTTCCTGTTGCGGTGCCTGTCACCCGGGTGGGACGGTCAGGGATCCTGCGATTCCCTCGGGCGATGTCGTCAGGTGGCCCACCGATGGCGCCATCGCCCTGTCGCCCAGCTGCGTCCGGTAGCGACGCACCACGCGGTCGGCCACGCCTGCGGCACCCCGGCGGGGCTCGCGGCCTCCCTCCAGGCTTCCCCACGGGCACACCGCCCCCGGGTTCATCACCAGCACCCCATCCACGTGGGCAATCACTGCCTCGTGCCAGTGACCGAACACCACGGCGTCCACGCCCTGGAACGAGCGGGCCATGGCGCGCAGGCGACCCGCGTCCCACCCGATGCGCTTGCCCGCTGCGGCGTGTGCGGCCACCACCAGCGCATCGGTGCTGCGCCGCTTTCCGTGGATGAGTCCGATGCGGTGCCCGCCCACCTGCACCACCGCGCGTCGCGGCAGGTGCGGGGCCGATGGCAGGTCGTGGTCGCCGCGCACCGCGACCACCGGGGCAATTCGTTCGAGCGTGCGGATGACCGACCCGTCGGAGAGATCGCCGGCGTGCAGGATGAGGTCACTGCCCGCGAGGGCGTCGAGCACCCATTGCGGCAGTTCATCGAGGAACTCACCGACGTGGGTGTCTGCCACCACGCCGATGATCATGCTCAGCCTCTGTACGCGGCCTTGGCGGCGTACCGCTCCATGGCCAGGTCGATGAGGCGCTGCACCAGCCACGGGTACTCGTAGCCGTCGCCCGCCATCAGGCGACCCCACACGCTGGTGGACGTGAAGCCCGGGATGGTGTTGATCTCGCTCACGAACAGCTGGTCGCCCTCGAGGAAGAAGTCGACGCGGGCGAGGCCCGAGCAGCCGATGGCATTCCAGGCGTCAACGGCCAGCGCACGGGCGCGGTCCTGCACCTCGGCCGGCACGTCGGCCGGTACGGCCAGGCTCATGCCGCCGGGCTGGTACTTCGCCTCGTGGTCGTACCAGTCGCTCTCGTGGATGATCTCGCCGAGCGGTGAGGCATGCGGGTCGGTGTTGCCCAGCAGACCAACCTCGACCTCACGGCCCAGGGCCCGGCGCTCCACGAGCGCCTTGTCGTCGTGGGCGAAGGCGAGTTCGAGCGCGGCGTCCAGATCACCCGCGGTCGGCACCGGGCTGATGCCGAATGACGATCCCAGACGGGCAGGCTTGGCGAAGGCGGGGTAGCCGCACACCTCGGCCACCTGAGCGCGCACGGCGTCGGGGTCGGCCTGCCACTCGGAGTGCATGATGACCACCGTCTCAACCCGGGGGATTCCCGCGGCGGTGGCCAGCACGTGGAACATCGCCTTGTCCATGCCCGTGGCTGATGCCGCCACGTCGGCGCCCACGTAGGGCACACCGACGGTTTCGCACAGACCCTGCACGGTGCCGTCCTCTCCCCATGGGCCGTGCAGCACGGGGAAGACCAGGTCGATGTCGTCGTCGGTGCCGCCGTCCAGCGAGATGAGGCGCGCGCGGTCACCCGGCGCCTGCACCAGCGCAACCGGGCGACCCTCGCGGGTCCACGCACCATCGCGGTCGATGGTGACGCGGATCACCTCATGCTGCGACGTGTCGATGGCATCGGCGACCGAGGCAGCCGACGCGATGGACACGTCGTGCTCGCTGCTCCGGCCGCCACCGAGGACGGCGATCTTCATCAGTTGGGTGCCGGGGCCTGCGACCCGCCACCACCACCCGACGACCCGCCGGCACCGGTGCCACCGCTGCTGGGTGCCGGGGGCTGCGAGCCACCCGAGCCGCCACCCGACGACCCACCGCTCTTGGTGGTGGTGCCGCCCGAGGTGCCCCCGCCGCCCGAGGCCGCGTAGGCCACGATGATGGTGACGGTGCTGCCCGATGCGATGGTGGTGCCTGGCTGCGGGTCCTGGTCGATGACGGTGCCCTCGGGCTGGGTGCTCTCGGCGCCCTGCGACACCACGTTGAAGCCCAGGCTTTGCAGCTTGCTCTTCGCCGTGGCGGCGTCGCTGCCCGTGACGTCAGGCACGTCGGTACCCGACGACTGCGCGGCAACCACCAGGTTCACCGACGAGTTCTTCGCGGCCTGCGTTCCCCCGCTCGGGTCCTGCGACACCACGGTGCCCGGGGTCTGACCCGATGTGCCGTCGTCCTCGCTCACGCTGCCCACCGACAGGCCCGCCTGGGCAATGTCGGCCTTGGCCGTGGTGAGGTCGCTGCCCGTCACGTCCGGCACGCTCACCTTGGTGGTGCCCTTGCTCACGCTCAGCGTGATGGTGTCGCCCGACTTCGCCGTGGTACCCGGCTTCGGGTCCTGCTTCACGACGGTGCCGATGTCCTTGGCGCTGTCCACCTGCACGGTGGTCACCACAAGCCCCACTTTCTCAAGTGCGGTTGTGGCTTCCTCCACGGTCATATCGAGCACGCTTGGCACGGTGACCTCGGCGGCGCCGGTGGACACCAGAATGACCACGGTCGACTCCTTGGCCACGTCGGTACCGGCGGTGGGGTTGCTGCCGATGACGGTGCCGGCTGCCACGGTGTCGCTCGTCTGCTGGCGCTGCTGCGGCTTGAGCCCGGCGTCGGTGATCTGCTTGGTGGCGGCGGGAACGTCGAGGCCCGCCACGTCGGGCACGGGAATGGTGTCGCTGCCACCCGAGGTGAGGGCCAGCGCGAGTGCCACCACGAGTGCGGCGATGAGCACGGCAACCAGCCCCCACACCGCCGGGCGGTTGTTGCTCTTCTTCGGCGGACGGCCCCTGCCGCCGCCGCGTGCCCCGCCACCATTCGCTGGCATTGCCTGAGTTTCTCCCGTTGCCGCAGCTGCCCCGGCCACTGCCGTCGGAGCCGTGAGGATGAGGGTTGACTGATTGCCGCCCGACATCCCCGCGCGCACGTCAAGCAGTGCGGCGGTGAAGTCTTCGGCGGTCTCGAAGCGATCCTCGGGACGCTTCGAGAGTGCCTTCATCACCACTGCATCCAATTCCTGCGAGATACCCGACTCGAAGACGCGCGGGGGGATGGGCGGCTCGTTGATCTGCTTCATCGCCACGGTCACCGGGCGATCGCCATCGAACGGCACACGGCCGGTGAGCATCTCGTACAGCACGATGCCCACGGCGTACGTGTCGCTTGCCGGGGTGGTGTCTTCTCCCTGCGCCTGCTCGGGCGACAGATACTGGGCGGTGCCGATGACCGATCCGGCCTCGGTCATCTGCTGGTCGGCGTTAGCCCGCGCGATTCCGAAGTCGGCCACCCGCAGGCGGCCGTCCTCGCCCACCATCACGTTCTGCGGCTTGATGTCGCGGTGCACGATGCCGGCGGCGTGCGCGGCGCTGAGCGCCGACAGGATCTGCAGGGCATTGTCGACTGCGACGGCGGGGTCGAGCGCGCCGCCATCGCGGATGACCTTCTTGAGGTCGGGCCCCGACAGGTACTCCATGACGATGAAGTAGGTGCCCTCGGCCTCGCCGCGGTCGTACACCGCAACGATGTTCGGGTGGTTCAGGCCTGCGGCAGCCGATGCCTCACGGCGGAAGCGCTCCACGAATGCCGGGTCCTCGGCAAAGCGATCCGACAGCACCTTCACCGCAACCTCGCGGTCGAGCACCGTGTCGTATGCCAAGTACACGGTGGCCATGCCACCGCTGCCCAGCTGGTGCCCCAGCTCGTAGCGCTCGCTCAGCTCGCTTCCGGGTCCGATGCTCATGGCTGGGGGTCTCCCTGGACGGGCCCGGCATTGAGTGCCGTGCGGATCACCTGACCTGCGATCGGAGCGGCCACCTGGCCACCGGTACCTGAAGACTCCTCAATCACCACTGCCACGGCCACCTTGGGGTTGTCGGCTGGTGCGTAGCCAATGAACCACGCGTCGTTGAGGCCCTTGGTGCCGGTCTCCGCGGTACCGGTCTTACCGGCCACCGAGAGGCCCGACAGGCCGGCCTGTGCAGCAGTTCCCTCTCGCACCACGTTCTGCATCATGCGCCCCACCTCGGACGAGACATATGCGCTCGACACCGAACCCAGCTCCTCGGGCCGCTGCTGACGTACCACCACGCCGTCGGGTGTGATGACCCGCTTCACGAGATACGGCTTCATCATGCGGCCGCCATTGGCAATCGCGCCGGCAACCATCGCCATCTGGAGAGGGGTCACCTGCAGGTTCTCCTGGCCGATCGCGATACGTGCAACGTCCTCATCTCGCTGGGTGTTCGACAGCAACTTGCCCTTACGGTACCGGCCCGACACGGCCACCTCATTCGACGGCAGGTCAATCGAGGTGGGCTGGGCGAACCCGAACTTCGTCATCTGATCGCCCAGTGCCTTGGCACCGAGCTGCGTGCCGATGTTCGCAAATGTGGTGTTGATCGAGAAGGTCAGCGCGTCGGTGAGTGTGTTCACACCGAATTTCACCCCGCCATCATTCCGGATGGTCTGCCCGAACACCACAAACTTTCCGGTGTCGTCAAAGGTCGAATTGGGCGTCCACTTCCCGCTGTTCAGTGCCTCGGTGGCGGTGACCACCTTGAAGGTCGAGCCCGGGGGGTAGCGGCCCTGCGTCGCCCGGTTCACCAGGGGTGCGCCCTCGGTCTTGAGGATTCCGGCGAAGTCGGAGGCCACCTGATTGAGGTCGAACGTGGGTGACGATGCCAGCGCGATGACCTGCCCGGTCTGCGGGTTGAGCGCAACGATCGCACCCCTGTGGCCCTCGAGCATCGCCTCGGCGGTCTTCTGCACACGGGTGTCGAGGGTCAGGCGGATGTCGGCCCCCTGCTTCTGCGGCTCCCGCAGCTTGTCGAGAATTGCCCCGGCGCCATAGCTGCCGGCGAGGTACTGGTTGTACTGCGACTCCAGGCCCGTCGACCCCTGCTGCGGCGTGGCGTAGCCCACCACCTGTGCTGCCAGATCACCCTGCGGGTAGTAGCGCTTGAAGTACTTCTTGCGCTTCTGCGTGTACGCCACGCTCTCGGCCAGCACCACCTTGTCGGCCGAGATGATGCGGCCGCGGTCAACAAGGCGCTGCTTCTCGAACTGGTAGGGGTTATCGGCGCGCTCGTTGAGCCCACCCGCGGCCACCACCTGCCAGTAGCCCAGCATCACGAACAGCAGTACGAAGCCGCCGGCGAGCGCCAGGTACAGGCTCTTGATTGATCGGTTCATGTGGCGGGCACCCCCCGCACCGCATCAAGCAGGCCTTGGCGTGAGCGCTGGCTGATGATCAGCAGGATTGCCGCGATACCGAAGTTGACCACCACGCTCGATCCGCCGTACGACATGAAAGGCAGGGTCACACCCGTGAGGGGCACCAGTCGCACGATTCCGCCGATGATGATGAATGCCTGCAGGCCCACCACGGCGGTGAGGCCGCCGGCCAGGAGCTTGCTGAATCCATCGCGCGCGGCGGTGGCGATGGCGAACCCTCGTGCCATGAACAGCAGGAAGAGAAGCATGACCCCGATGGATCCGACGTATCCAAGGTCGTCTGCGACCGCGCTGAAGATGAAGTCGGTTTGCAGTTCGGGAATGCGCGGCGTGCCGCCCGGGCTCACCAAGAGCGCACGGCCGAAGCCCGGCCCCACCACACCGCCGTCAGCCAGGGCGTACAGGGACTGCACCATCTGGTACCCGTTGCCCTGCGCATCGTCGAATGGGTTGAGCCACGCGCCCACGCGCACGCCGATTCTGGGCACAGTGGCCCAGATGAACATCGCGCCTGCGAGGAATAACCCGAGCCCGAGGCCGACATAGAGCGCGCGCCCCGTCGCCAGGTACAGCATGGCCAGGAACACGCCGAAGAACAGCAGCGCAGTGCCGAAGTCATTCAGGAACACCACCACCAGCAGCGCCAGGCCCCAGAACAGCAGGATGGGTGCCAGGTGGCGGAATGCGGGCAGGTCCATGCCGAAGCGCCGCTCGGTGGGGATTGCCAGCACCTCGCGCTTCTCGCGCAGGTAGCCGGCCAGGAAGATCACCACCAGCACCTTGGCCAGCTCGCCCAGCTGCACGCGCTGTCCGCCACCCACCGAGATCCACAGGCGCGACCCGTTGACGGTGGTGCCGAACACTGCGGTGAACACCAGCAGGCCCACGGCCGTGAGGCCGATGATGTACCGATAGCGCTCGAGCACCCGGTGGTCGGGCAGGAACACGATGATGGCGCAGAACACGATGCCACCAAGGGTCATCCACAGCGCCTGCTCACCCGCCAGCGTCGGGTCGATGCGGTACAGCTCGGCAAGACCGATTCCGGTGAGCGCGGCCATGATGGGGATGAGGTACGGGTCGGAATACGGCGCGCGCAGCCGCAGCACGAAGTGCATCACCAGAAACACCATGGCCACGCCCACGGCGGTCTGCCACGGGCCGGCCTGCAGGGTGTCGGTGCGTGCCGATGCTGCCGAGGCGAGGCCGAGCATGCCAAGCAGCAGGGCGGGCACGAGGAAGAAGATTTCGCGGGATCGCAGGGTCATCCGCGCGTCCTCGCTGCCGCGCGCGCCTTGGCTGCGGCGGGCTTCTTGGGGGCCGCGGGTTTCGGGGTCACGGCGACGGTGGGCGCGGTCCACTGCGACGGAATGCCGTAGCGCCACATGAGCCGGGCTGCCAGCGCGGCCGACTCACCCTCACCCTGCGCTCCCTGATCGAGCGCGCCGGGCTCAGCCGCATTCACCACGCGTGCGCTGATGCCGAGCGGCTGCCCATCGTCCATCAGGGTGAGGCCGAGAAACGAGTAGGGCAGGCCCGAATACAGGCGCACCTGGCCCGAATCGTCGGCCTGCACCACGTGTGATCGTGATGCCGCCCACGCGATACCGCCGATGACAAGTGCGATGACGGCAACCACCGACGCGGCGATGATGAGCACCTTCGATCGGGCCCCCGGCACACGCTCAAGCACACGGCCCGGTTCGGGCGCACGGCCTGTGCGGTGACTTGGCTCCACCATGGGGCGCGGCAGGGTGGCAACGCGCGGCGTGCTCGGCACGAACTCCACGGGCGTGGGCACGGCCGCCGGCGCACCCGTACCCACGCGGGCCAGCACCACGGTGGCGTTGTCCTCGCCGCCGGCTGCGTCGGCGGCCTCCACCAGCAGCCTGGCGGCCTCGTCGAGCGGCCCGTCGTCCTGCAGGGCGCGTGCAATGCCCGCATCGCCAATGGCTGCGGAAACACCGTCGGTGCACAGCATGATGATGTCGCCATCCTGCACGTGCACCTGAAAGGCATCGGCGGTCAGGTCGCGCTGCGCACCCAGCGCCTTGGTGATGACGTTGCGCTGGGGATGCCGGTCGGCCTGCTCTTCGGTCAGCGCCCCGCCGCGCACGAGTTCTGCCACCACCGAGTGGTCGTCGGTGAGTCGCCTGAGCTCGCCACCTCGCACCAGATAGGCGCGTGAATCGCCCACGTGCACCACGTACAGCGTGCCGTCGGCCGCCAGCATGCAGGCGGTCACCGTGGTGCCCATGCCGGCCCGCCCCTTGTCGCCGGCCGCTGCCTTGCGGATGTCGGTGTTGGCACGCTCGACGGCACGCTTCAGGTCGCCCGGGCGCGGCGTGGCGGGCAGTGCCTCAAGCGCCTGCACGGCCATGCCCGCGGCCACCTCACCGGCCTGGGCACCACCCATGCCATCGGCAACCGCCAGCAGCGGCTGACGCACCAGGTGCCGGTCCTCGTTGTGGCCGCGCACACGTCCCACGTCGGTGACCCGCGCCAGTTCGACCAATGCGAGGCGCTCGGTCATCCCGTGGCCGCCGCCTCCCGGGTAACCGCGTCAACGCGTGCGAGCACCACGGTCACGTTGTCGGGGCCGCCCGCGGCGTTTGCACGGGCGATGAGGGCTTTGGCGGCGTTGTGCAGGCTGTCGGCACCCTCGAGCACCTCGAGAATCTGGTCGTCATCCACCGGCCCCGAGAGTCCGTCGGTGCACATGAGCACCACGTCGCCGGGCTCCAGGTCAATGCGCAGGGCGTCGATCTGCACGTCGGTGTCCACGCCCAATGCGCGGGTGATCACGTGGCGTGCCGGGTGCTGCTCGGCATCGCTGGGTGAGAGCGCGCCACGCCGCACCATCTCGGCCACGATCGAGTGATCGTCGGTGATCTGCACGATGCGGCCACCCCGCACCAGGTAGGCCCGCGAATCGCCCACATGCACCAGGTACAGCACGCCCGAATCGACGATGCCCGCGGTGGTGGTGGTGCCCATGCCCGCGAGTTCTGGGTCGGCGTCGGCGGCAGCGGCGATGGCCGCGTTGGCATCGCGCAGTGCCACCAGCAGGTCGGCGGGGTCGGTGGTGCTGCCCACCGCCCGCAGGGCATCAACGGCCATGCGCGCGGCGGTGCCCCCGCCCTTGTGGCCACCCATGCCGTCGGCCACCGCGATCAGCGGCGGGGCAAGCAGGTCGAGGTCCTGGTTGTCGCTGCGCACGCGCCCGACGTCGGATGCAGATGCCAGTTCGGTGACGGCCAGGTCATCGCGCACCGTCACTCCTCCCACGTCAGCACGGTTTCGCCCACCCGGATCTCGTCGCGCAGGTGCAACTGCTGCTCGCCCGAGATCCGCTTGCCGTTGACGAACGTGCCGTTGAGCGACCCCAGGTCCTCAACGAACCAGAAGTGGCCACGACGGAACACGCGGGCATGGGTATGCGAGATGAATTGATCGGTCACAGGAATGCGGGCCGTGGTGGCGCGGCCGATGGACGCACCGCCCGCAACGTCATATCGCGTTCCCGTGGGAAGGCTGGTTGACCTGGTTACGACAAGGTACGGCTCCACACCCGCCGCCGCGCGTGCGATTTCGGGCTTCGCGGCAATTCCGGCATCGTCCGGCACCACCGCGGGCCTGCGCACACCCTCCACGTGCACCGGGGCCCCGGACGCACCGACCATGGTCTGCGCCGCCGACTGCCCCGTCGCGGTGGGCGCCCGTGGCTGCTGGGGCGGCATCTCATCGGGGTTGGGTGGCAGCACCTCGATCTCGGCGGTGCGGAGCGCGCGCACCGACGCGCGCACCACGGCGGCGATGAATATGAACAGGAGCAGGAGAAAGACGGCCTGCCCGATGATGAGCCCCGTCTCGGTCACGAGTGACTCGTCCTTATCCTGTCGGCCTCATCGACGCTCCACCACGATCTCCGCGCCGCCAAGACTGATGCGGTCGCCGTCGCGCAGGTTGTGGCGCATCGTGCGCTTGCCATTGACCTCCACGCCGTTGGTGGAGCCCAGGTCCACGAGTGTGTACTCGAGACCCTCGTGACGGATCTCGGCGTGCACGCGGCTCACGTTCGGGTCGGGCACCACCACGTCACAGTCGCGGCTGCGGCCGATGGTGCTCACCTTGCGGGCAATGCGGAAGGGCTGGCCGGCCACGTACACGGTCACCTCTTCGCGCACCAGGCCGGCGGCCCGTGCCTGCTCAGCCGACAGCACCTGCGTGCCACTGACGGCCTCGAGCGCCTCGTTGGGCAGCGGTTCGGCGGGCGGCGGCGGTGGCTCCATGGGCTCCTCGCCCGGAACCTCGATACCGGGGCGGCCCGGGTCGACCATGCGGCACGCGATGCCGAACTCGCCGGGGCGAAGGTCGTCGTCGGTCTCCAGGCGGATGCGCGGTATCGACAGCAGGGAGAGCCCCTCGCTGCGGGCGTGCGCCTCGAGGTACGAGCCGAGTTCGATGGTGAGCGCCGACTCGTACGACGCGAACTGGCGTCGGTCGGTGGGCGAGAGGTACACGGTGTACTGGTTTGGCACGTACACGCGCGACACCGACACCGTCTTGTGGTCCTCCATCTCGCGCGCAAGACGGCGCGCAAGCTCCACCGGCTGGAGCGTGCTCCGGAACATGCGGCCGAAGGTCTTCTCGACCAGGCCCTCGATCTTTCGCTCGATGCTGCTGAGTGCGCTCATCCGACCATTCCGCCAAGGGAGGCGGACTTCCCATCGTCAGCGCGCATCAGAACGCGCCATGGACGGGCAGCCCATGCCACCGCGAGGATAGCCGAGGGAATCACTGCACCGACCGCCCACATGGCACCGCCGCCCAGAAGTCCCGCTGCAATGGTGATTCCCGCACCCCAGAGAACGGCTGCGGAGATACGCGTGGCGCCACGCGATCGGGTGACAAACGGCCATGTGAGTGCCGCCACGATCATGATTGCCGCGGCCCAGAGCGCCTGTGGATGCGCACCCAGCGGACGCATGAGCAGATCGCCCACGGCGGTGGGCGACTTGACGCCCTCCAGGCGATCCCACATGGGCAGCTGCTCTGCGCCGGTGAACATGAACGACGATGCGCCGGCCACGATCTGCCATGCCAGCACGGCGATCATGCCCGCCACCGACGTCCAGATGCGTGCGGCGACCGATCGCGTTGATCCGGCGGCCACGGCATACAGGGGCAGCAGCCCCAGCGCGGCGAGCACCGGCGCGAGAAGGGGCAGCAGCACGAGGCGCCCGTGGCGTGCGCCGGTGAGCACCAGCAGCAGGGCGATGACCACAGCGATACCGGTGAACGCGGGTGCTGCGGTGGCCATGGCGGCTGCGGCCAGCAGCACCAGGCCGAAGGCCGCCACCGGTGCGCGCCACGCGCCAATTGCGCCTGCAAGCAGCGCAATTCCTGTGGTGCCAAATGCGCTGGTGTTGAACCCGCGCTCGGCAATCATGCCGCCCGCAATCGCCGCGCCCACGCCGGTGAGTACGGCGGGCAGCGGGCCGGAGAGGAGGGCCATTGCGCGCTTGCCACGTCCCTCGGGCAGTTCGTGGGCTTCCTCACGGATGACCTGGGCGAGCCGTGCGGCATCGGGTCGGGCTTCAGGATTGGGTGAGAGGCCGGCGTCGATGGCCCTCGCCAGGCGGTCGGGCAGGTCGGGGCGCAGGGTGCGGATCGGCGGAACCTCACCAAGGGCCGCGCGCCGTGCGGTGTCGGCCGGGGTGTGGCCGAGCAGCGGATTGCGGCCGGTGAGCCCCTCGTACAGCACGAGTGTGGCTGCCCATACGTCGGCGGCACCGGTCACCACCTCACCCGTCGCCTGCTCAGGTGCCATGTAGGCCATGGTGCCCACCACGCCGCCGGTCTGGGTCATGCCGGTCTCGCCCGAGAGCCGCGCCACGCCCAGATCGGCCACCCGCGCCTGCCCATCGGTGTCGACGAGGATGTTGGCGGGCTTGATGTCGCGGTGCACCACGCCACGCTCATGCGCGTGCGCGAGGGCGTCAAGGACGTCTGCGGCCATGTCGGCGGCGGCGCGGTC
>CAIPNN010000186.1 GCA_903866425.1 uncultured Actinomycetes bacterium | reverse complement strand
CCGCAACCGGCGAGGGTGATGGCGGCGAGGCCCGCGGCCGTGATCGTGAGCAGCAGAGGACGCTTCATCGTGCCGGTATACCATGCGCTGCGTGCCGGAGACCGCCCTCGAGATCATCCCCATGGGGGCCGGTGCCGCCTTTGCGCAGCCCGACCAGGCGCAGTCGTCGTATCTGGTGCGCGCCGGTGACTCGGCGGCGGTGCTCGATATGGGCGCGGGAACGTTCAATCGCCTGCTCGGCGAGATGGACCCCGTGGACCTCGACGTGGTGGTCATCAGCCACCTGCATCCCGATCACCTTGCCGACCTCCTCGCGCTGCGCGTGTACATGGCGCACGGTCCCGGCCTCGGGCACCCGCTGGAGGTACACGGCCCCCCCGGGCTCGAGGAGCGCCTCGATGTGATCGCCGGTGGCGAGAACTGGGCGGGGGTGACCTTTCGCGATCTGCAGGCGGGGGAGGGCACGCTGCTGGCCGGCGATCTGGTGATCAGTCACACCGAGGTGCCGCACCTTCCGCCCACCCACGCCCTGCGGGTTGATCACGGCGGGCGCTCCATTACGTACGGCGCCGACTGCGCGCCCAACGACGCGCTTCCCGAACTCGCCCGCGGCACTGATGTGCTGCTGCTCGAATGCTCGTGGGGCATAGGCGATCTGGTGCCGGGTGTGCCACACCTCAATGCCGCTGCCGCGGGTGAGATGGCCCGGCGTGCAGAGGCGCGGCGCCTGGTGCTGGTGCACGGGTATCCCGACGTTGACAAGGACGCTGCCGTGGCTGAGGCGCAGGCCGTGTTCGGCGGTCCGGTCGAGTGGGCCCGCGAGGGCCAGCCGGTGCACGCATGAGCGAACCGCCTGAGCCTCCCCGCCGCCCGCCGGGGCCGCAGCTGCGCGCCGGCAGGTCCGTCATATTCGCCATCATCCTCAGCCTGCTCATCCCCGGGCTCGGGCATCTCTACGCCGGGCGCTACGGCCGTGCGCTCATCTGGTTTGCCGGCGCACTCGCGATCGGGATCATCCTCAACCAGGAGGCCACCATCAGCCCCGCCTCGCTGGTGTTGGTGACCGCCCTCGGGGTGTTGGCCGCGGGTGATTGCTGGTGGCTCATGAAGAGCGATCCTGTGAAGAGGCCCTAGCCTGCCGGTCATGGATGTCGGTGCGCTGCTCACTCAGATTGACGCCCTTGCGCCATTCGCGCTGGCCGAGGACTGGGACAACGTCGGGCTCCTGGTGGGGCGCCGCGACCGCGAGGTGACGCGCGTGCTGGTGGCGCTCGACCTGCGCGCCGCTGTGCTCGACGAGGCCGTGGCCACCGGTGCTCAGGTGGTGCTGGTGCACCACCCACCCATCTACCCGGCGCTGTCGGCGGTGAGCGACGCCCGCACTGCGGGGCGCCTTGTGCTGCGTGCCGCCGAGGAGCGCATCGCGGTGATCGCCGCGCATACCAATCTCGATTCGGCGACCGGGGGGCTCAACGACCTGATGGCGCTCGACCTGGGGATGACGGCCACCGCGCCGCTCGTCCCGTTGGCGTCAGACCCCTCGGTGGGTCTGGGGCGCGTTGGCGAGGTTGCTCCCACCACGCTCGGCCGTCTCTCCGCGCAGGCCGTTGCCGCCTTCTCCCCGCGCCAGGCGAATCTGGCCATGGCCGGCGACCCCGACATGCCCGTGCGGCGGGTGGCCATCTGCACGGGGTCGGGCGGCTCGCTCATACAGGCGGCACGCGACGCCGGTGCTGACGCCTATGTGACCGGCGACCTGAGGTACCACGACTTCGACGCGGCCGAGGGCATGGGGCTGGTGAATCTGCCGCATGCGGCTGTTGAGGCCCACGCGCTGCGGCAGTGGGCACCGCGGTTGGCCGATGCGCTGGCAGACCATGGGGTGGAGGTGGCACCGTCATCGGTGGACACCGACCCATGGTTTGCGGCGTGCTAACTTTCCCCGGCCTCGCGGGTGTAGCTCAGTTGGCTAGAGCGTCTGCTTGCCATGCAGAAGGTCGAGGGTTCGAGTCCCTTCACCCGCTTCTCGCACGAACGAACGGCCCCGGCAGGGGCCGTTTCTCGTTTTCACCCTGAGACGGGCACGGCGGTTCTGGCCGCAGGCTTCACCAGAATCTCCGGCACCGGCATATCCGCGGGTGACGTATGCACGCCATCCGCGGGGCCGGTGTACGTGTCCACCCATGCGGACGAGTGGGGGCCGCAGTACTGCATGGTCGGGGCCGTGTAGACGCCACTCCTCTTGGGCCACCTGACTGCGAGCGTGAAGGTGAACGGCTGGGCGAATGGGATGGGCGCACCGATCACTTTCCAGGTGGCCTTCCATGTGCCGCCCCGTACACGCGAAACCTGTGAGGTCCAGCCGCCCACGGGGCGGGCCTTTACCGACCGAAATGCCGATGAGAACGTGGTGACCACGGTGTCAGTCTCGTAGCCGCCCACGCATCCGTGCTGCAGCGTGAGGCTCAGTGCCCCCGACTTGCCTGCCACGGCATGGGTGCCGTTGAGGGACGCCACGGCGTGTGCCGAAGCCGATTGAACGCAGACGATTCCACTGCCCAGAAGCACGGCGCTTGCGGCCAGCGTGTGGCGTACGTGACGATTCATGGGAGAGAACGTACTGCACGATGTCGGCGCATCACGTGCACCGGGTCGTGGCGTGCTGGTGGCGTCGCGGCCGCCGACCATCTAGCCTGCACGCACGCGGCGACCTGGCGAAATGGGAACGCATCGGTCTGCAAAACCGACATGAGTGGGTTCGACTCCCACGGTCGCCTCTTTCATGAACATCACCGCACAAGACGCCCGCTCACTGCGGCGATGGAACATCTGGCTGGTGGTGCTGCATGCCGCGCAGGGCATCGCGATCCTCGCCCTCGCAACGGCGTTCACGCTGCCGGTGATCATCCCGTACATGTCGGGTCCGCCCGGCAGCCCACTCTCGGGCTTCGATTCCGTGTGGAACCTGCCGCTCGCCACCTTCGTGGCCATCTTCCTGTTCCTGGCAGCGTTCGACCATCTGATCTGCGCGCTCCCCGGTACCAACGAGCGCTACATCCGCAACCTCGAGCGGGGCACGAACCCGTTCAGGTGGTGGGAGTACTCGGTAAGTGCATCGCTGATGATGGTGCTCATCGCCATGATCACGGGCATCGCCGACCTCTCGGCCCTCGTCGCCATCTTCGGTGCCAACGCGGCCATGATCCTGTTCGGCCTGGTGATGGAGCAGCGCAACCCGGCCGGCACCGAGCGCGTCGACTGGCGCCCCTTCATCTACGGCTGCGTCATCGGGGCCTTCCCGTGGGTCGCCGTTGCCGTGGTGCTCATCCGCACCCAGATGGCCAACGGCGTGCCGGGCTTCGTGTACGGCATCTACTTCTCGCTGCTCGTCCTCTTCTTCTCGTTCGCCCTCAACATGTGGGCGCACTACGCGCGCAAGGGCCGCTTCGCATCGGTGGTGTCCAGCGAGCGCACGTACCTGGTGCTATCCCTCGTGGCCAAGTCGCTCTTGGCCTGGCAGGTCTTCGCATCCGCGCTCTCGGGCTGATCGCGCCCGAGGCGGGGTCGGTGGACGCCGCGCCATGGGATCGCCTTCCGGCACTGGTGTCGGCGGCGTTCGTGGTGGTGCCGGTTGCCGCCGTGCCCGCAATGGGCTTCGGCGTCATCCTTACCGGGCATCACGGCATCGGGTGGAACCTCATCGCAGGCATGCTGTCGCTCGCCGGGCTCGCCGGGCTCGTCATCCTCGTTGCCGGGGCGGTCGCAGCTATCCGCAAGGTGCGTTCGCCGCTGCCATTGCTGATGGTGGCCACCGGCACCACCATTGCTCTGGTCGCTGGTGTGCTGCTGGTACCGGTGCTGATGGCCGCCATCGGCTTGGGCTGAGCCGACCGCCCGGCGTATCAGCCCCTCCCCCCACCTCCAGCCGGAGCCGGGGGGAGGGCGATCATCACGAGCAGTGGGTTGGTTCGCCGCCGAACGACTCAAGAATTCCCATTGGCGGAACATACAGTCACGGCATGCGCACCCCTGCCATCGCCGCCGTGCTGTTGTTCTCAGGTGCCATCGCCACCGCAGGTGCTGCCGCGGGCGTGCGACCGGCATCAACGGCCGACAATGCCGAGCGGTCGCGTGGTGCCCAGTCCACCGAGTGGTGGTTCACCGGCGTCATCGACCCGGTGTCGGGCGAGGCGTTTGCCGCATCGCTCGGAACCCGCATGGCCGGCGGTCCACCGGCCACCGCCGTGCTGTCGCTGCCACCCGCCGGCGGCGAGCGCACCCTGGGTCTGCTGGGTCTTGGCGCAACGGCGTCGCGGTCGACGGTGGATGTGCGGGTCGGCACCAGCACGCTGCGTGAGGTGGCACCGGGGACGTGGCGTTTGCGCGTGCGTGGTGCCACACCATTTGCGCTGCATGGGGCATCACTGCCGGTGTCGGCCGACCTCGTGGTGCGCCGCCGCGCCCCGGCATTCGTGGCCGGACCCATGCGGCTCGGCCGCGGACAGTTTGTGGGCTGGACCGTGGGCGCCCCGCTGGCCAGCGCCACCGGCACGTTCACGGTGGGCACACGGACGGTGAAGGTGACCAACGCCCCGGCCTATGCCGACCACAACTGGGGGCGCTTCTCGCTGTCGGGTGGACGCCTCGCCGGCTGGGACTGGAGCCAGGTGTTTCTGCCCGGAGATCGCGCGCTCACCATCGGCATGGTCAAGCCGCTGGCCGGGCCGGCCGACGGGGTCGCGGTGCTCTCAGCCACGAGCGGCCGGCTGGGCACCGCGCGCGCGGCCACCACGCGCATCGCCTACGAGGGCTGGACCCGGGCCGGCACCTTTGTGTACCCGCCCACCATGCGCGTACGGGCGATGCTGGGCGCGTGGCGGGCTGATCTCACCTACCGCGCCAGGCGCGCCACACCGCTGCCGTTTGATCGCGCGGGGACGAGCGCGCTGGTGGAGGTGCTGGCCCGCGTGGATGGGACGCTCACGGGCCCCGGGGGCCGCGTGGTGGCCGTGAAAGACGCCCCGGCGTTCTACGAGTACCAGTCCACACCCATCTCGCGGCAGCGGGACGGTGCACCGGCCCAGTAGGGCCGCTCGTCACCACCCGAAACAGGCGCGTTGCCCGCGCCCCCGTGGATGGCTAGCATCCGCGCGGCAATTGGTCGGGTATGTCCAAGGGGTCCCGAACCTCCCTGGGGCCTCCCCGTCCGGCGCCCGGACACGCGCGTTCCGGGTGCATCCATCCGCTTGGAGGCACGTTGTCAGCACGACACTCCGTGGTGATCCGTCTCGCCGGTGAGTCCGGTGAAGGCGTCATCTCGTCAGGGGACATCCTTACCCAGGCCGCAGCACGCGGCGGGTACTACACCCAGACATTCCGCACGTTCCCGGCCGAGATCAAGGGCGGCCCGTGCATGTACCAGTTCCGCCTGAGCGACGAGCCCATCTGGAGCCACGGCCAGGACGTGGACCTGCTCGTCTGCTTCAACCAGGAGGCCTGGGACCTGAACTGGGACTCCCTGGGCCCCGAGGGCGTCATCCTCTACGACATCACCGAGGTGACGATTCCCGACGAGTACCTGCCCCGGGCACGCCCGGTGCGCATGGAGGAGCTGGCCAAGGAGATCGGCGGCTCGCTTCGCGCCAAGAACATGGTG
>CAIPNN010000185.1 GCA_903866425.1 uncultured Actinomycetes bacterium | reverse complement strand
GCATGGTCACGGCGTTCACGCCCTTGTCGCGGCACGCGGCGGCAAGCTCGTTGGCCTTGTCGGCCGAGGTGCCGTAGTGGATACACACGTCCACCCCGCATGAAGCCAGTGCCGACACCATGGCGCCGCCAACGCGGTGTGCGCCCCCGGTGACAAGGGCAGACCTGCCGGCGAGATCGATCATGCGATGCCCAGCAGGTGGGCCATCGACCGCGCCGCGCGACCGCGGTGGCTGATGGCGCTCTTCTCGTCGCGCGTCATCTGGGCCAGGGTGCGGCTGTCGCTGAGCGGACGGAACACCGGGTCGTACCCGAAGCCATCATCGCCCTGCGCCTCATGTGTGATCTCGCCCGGCAGCACACCGTTTGCGATGAGCATCTGCCCGCCCGGGGCAAGGGCCACCAGGCAGCAGCCGAACGCGGCACCGCGGTTGTCCCTGCCCTCCATCTCCCTGATGAGCAGGTTGCAGTTGTCGGCGTAGGTGGCGTCGGGGCCTGCGTACCTCGACGAGTACACGCCCGGGCGGCCGTCGAGCGCGTGCACGAACAGACCGGAGTCGTCGGCCATCACGATGACGTCGTCCGGCACGTCCGCGCGCAAGGCCTCGGCCTTGATCCTCGCGTTCTGGAACAGGCTCGTTCCCGTCTCCTCCGGGTCGAAGCCCTCGGGGGCCACGCCCACCGGCACGTCGCCGAACAGCACCTGCAGTTCGCGCACCTTGTCCTTGTTGCCCGTCGCCAGGATGATCTTCATGCCGGGCTCCCACAGATAGCGCAACGCGAACGCCTCCGGTCGGGAATCGGCGTCCCTCCTACTTGTGATGGGGTGCGGCCCCTTGGGCCGCGCCCGCACTGCGACAGTCGGGCCACCGATCACCGACCGGAGGCGCTGTCGAGTGCGTTCCTCTGCAGGGTCGTCAGCGTCTTGCAACCGTCCAGCGCAAGGTCCAGCAAGCCATCGAAGACACTCCGCTCAACCGGGGGGCCCTCGGCGGTTGCCTGTACCTCGACCACGAGGCCGGAGCCGGTGGCGACCACGTTCATGTCAACCTCGGCCTTGCTGTCTTCCACGTACGGCAGATCGAGGAGCGACTCGCCTCCCACCACGCCCACGCTGATGGCGGCGATCGAATCACGCAGCGGCATCTTCTTCAGCAGGCCGTCATCCATCAGCTTGCGAAACGCCAGCTCAAGGGCGATGTAGCCGCCGGTGATCGAAGCGCAGCGGGTTCCGCCGTCGGCCTGAATGACGTCGCAGTCGACCCACACGCTTCGCTCGCCCAGGGCGCCGAGGTCAACGACCGAGCGCAGGGAGCGGCCGATGAGGCGCTGGATCTCGGTGCTTCGGCCGTCCACCTTGCCGCGGCTCGCGTCGCGCTGCTTTCTCGTGTCGGTGCTGCCCGGCAGCATTCCGTACTCGGCGGTCACCCAGCCCTTGCCGGAGCCACGGCGCCAGCCCGGCACCTGCTCCTCCACCATGGCGGTGCAGATGACGCGGGTGTTGCCCGCCGCGATGAGCACCGAGCCCGTGGCACTGGTGATGAAGCCGGTCTCGATGATGATTGGCCGGAGCTCTGCCGGCTGCCTTCCGTCTGCGCGCATCGGGTGAGAATAGCCATCTGGCGCGGCCCGGAGCGGTCCACAAGTCTTCGGCAATTCTTATTCCGCGCTCATGCGCCGCTGTGACTGCGCGGGCACATTGACGGCCATGAAACTTCCTTCGATTCTCCTCGGCACCGCCGCCATCGGCGCCGGTGCACTGTGCGCCACCGCCTTCGTGGTGCCCACCATTGCCAGCAGCGCGTCGAAGTGCGATGCCGCGCTCTTCACTATCCAGTCGGGCATGCCCGGGGCGGGCTCCGGCTATGCCAACGCCAAGGTGTCGGCCGAGTGCAGCGGGTCAAACCTGGTCGTCAAATCCAATGGCATGCCGTCGTACACCTACGTGGCCAAGACGCCCAATGGGCTGAAGACCCAGAACTGGACATGGACCGTGCCCACCGCGCCCAAGAAGGCGTCGAAGACCACCAGCATCAACACCTGGATGGGCACCATCGGCTTCACCGTCACGGGTATCCCGATCTACGGGCCCATGGAAGGCCCCATGCCGTCCGACTCGGCATTTGGCGACCCCGTCTACAACGGCATGCTCGACTCGTGCAAGGGGCACACGGGGTACATGGCCGACTACCACGACCACGCCATCGTGGCCACGGCGCGCTGCGGGTTCACGCAGTCGAAGATCGTGGGTTACGCGATCGACGGGTTCCCGATCTACGGGCCCAGCAGCAACGCCAAGTCGGGATATGTGAAGACGGGCAACCCCAAGAGCAACTCCTGGAAGGCGTACACCTACAAGGCGTCGAGCAGCAAGAAGGTGCTCGACAGGTGCAACGGCCGCACGGAGGCCGATGGCTCATACGGGTACCACGTGACCACGAGCTTCCCGTACGTGGTCGGCTGCTTCAAGGGAACGCCGGTGACCCAGCAGGGCTCCGCCGCAGCGCCGATGCCGCCGATGCGCTGATCACCGGGTGCCAGACACCGGGCGGTGTCTGGCACCGGGTGGTGTCGGGCACCGTTAGATTTGTCGTGTGAACGACTCGCCTCAGGTCCTTGCCCAACTGCTTGCCGGTGCCGAGCATGCCGTGGTGCTCACCGGGGCCGGCATCAGCACCGAGAGTGGTATTCCCGACTTCCGCTCGGCGGGCGGGCTATGGGAGACCTACGACCCCATGAAGGTGGCCTCAATGGGCACCTTCACCACTGACCCGGCGCTCTTCTGGCGCTTTCACCGGCCCCGCATCGACATGCTGGGCTCGGTTGATCCCAACCCCGCCCACCTGGCCGTGGCCGAACTGCAGCGGCGGGGCATCGTGAAGACCCTCATCACCCAGAACATCGACCGGCTGCACTCACGCGCCGGCAGCCCCGACGTGGTGGAGGTGCACGGGTCGCTCGACAAGGGCTACTGCCTTCGTTGCTCGCAGACGGTGAGCATGGACGAACTGTGTGCGCGGGCCGACGCGGCCGAGGACGGCGTGCCCCGCTGCAACTGCGGGTACCAGTTGAAGAGCGGCGTGGTGCTGTTTGGCGAGGCCATGCCCATCGAGGCCATTGAGGCCGCGTACGACGCCTGTGAGCGGGCCGATGTGCTGCTGGTCATCGGCACCAGCCTGCTGGTGACCCCGGTGAGCAACCTGCCGAGCGTGGTGCTCTCACGGGGTGGACAGCTGGCCATCCTCACCGAGGGCGAGACGCCCTACGACGAACGGTGCGCGGTGCGCATCACCGACAAGGCGGGGCCCACCATGCAGGCAGTGCTTGAGGCACTTCCGCCGGCCTAGGTTCAGGCGGGCTCGAGGCCCGGCGCGGAGTCGTCGAGCGCCCGCACGCTGGGGGTGCCCAGCACCAGTGCAATGTTGGCCAGCACCGCTGCGGCCGCAAGCCACATGACGCCCGACAGGCCGATGCCGGCAATGACCCCGCCGATGACGGCAAAGCCGATGGGCTGGCATACCTGACTGCCCAGAGCACGGAACGACCCCACGCGTGATCGCAGGTCGGGCGTGACCTGACGGGTAATGGTGGTCTCGAGCAGGGTGCCCGAGATCGCGATGACGGTGCCGCCCACCCAGGCGCCGACGCCCAGCACGGCAGTGGGTGCCGGGAACGACAGCAGCACGAAGAAACCTGCGAACAGCACGGTGACCGCGTACGACAGCACGATGGGCCTGCGTGGCGTGAGCCGCTGGGCCACCAGGCCACCGGTGGCGAACCCGAGCCCGAACGACGAAATGACCACCGCCCACGATGCCGCACCGTCAAGGAACTGCTCGGCGATGAGCGGGCCGCCCACGAAGATGGCCGGCATCACCAGCAGCGCGTAGAACGACTCCCCGATGACCACCACCACAAGCCAGGTGCGGGTGCGAAAGGCCATCCAGCCATCGCGGAGGTCGGCCACGAATGTGTGGCCGCGCTCCGTCGACCTGACGTGGCGAAACCGCGCGAACGACAAAAGCGCGATGCCCACCGCGAACGACGCGGCGTCAATGGCGATGGCACCAGCCGGCGAGATGAGCGCCACGGCGGTACCGCCGATGACCCCGCCGAGCGTCATTCCAAGCGCCGGCGTGATGGCGATGAGGCCGTAGGCATCCTGCAGGCGATCGGGGTTCACGGCCTGGGGGACGATGCCCGAGAGCGCCGGGCGGAAGAACGCCTCGGCCGCGCCGTAGACGAACATGATCGCCATGATCGCGGGCACCCCACCCACGCCCATGATGAGGATGGTGGCGAACACCGCCTGGCACACCCCGCGCACCACATCGCTGCCGATCATCACCAGACGCCTGGGCAGGCGATCGGCCCACACGCCACCCACGAGCAGGAACAACACAAGTGGCACCGCACGGGCTGCCAGCACCAGGCCGATGTCGGCCGCGCCGCCGCCCAGCTCGATGATCGCGAACGGCACGGCCACCGACGCCATGACATCGCCGATGGTGGAGATGAGCTGTGCCGAGAACAGCAGCGCGAATGCCCGCTCGCGCAGCACGGCGAGCCGACTGCCCTTCGCTGCTCCCGTCATGCCGTCGCCGACACGAGCCAGCCGGTGTTGCGAAGTGGCAGCCCCACCCGGGCGATCTCGGCCATGGTGGCCACACGGGCGTCCTCAAGGCGATCGGCCGGGATGTACTCGCCGTGCACGTGGCGCACCGCGGCCCACATTGCATCAGGGCCGGGATAGCGCAGGCGCATGCGGCGGCTGGTCATGTCGATGTGCCCGAACCCCGCACCCTCGAGCAGCGCACGCAGGTGGTCGGGGTCGCCAAGCGCCTGACCGCTCGGGGTGCCCTCCGGCGGACGCTGGTCGGCAAACCGCGCTGCCACGCGGCCCACGGTGACCGACTCGCACTGATCAGCTGTACCCCAGCACGCCATCACCAGACGGCCGCCCGGGCGGAGTACGCGGTGCGCCTCGGCGAAGGCGGCGGCGTGATCGGGGCAGAACATGAGGCTGAGCGCGGCCACCACCAGGTCGAACGAGGCGTCGGGCAGCGCAAGCGCCTGCGCATCCATCACGTCCACCCGCGCGATGCCCGGCACATCAGCCAGCCGTGCCCGGGCGACCTCCACCATGCCCGGGGCAAGATCGACCGCGGTGACGCGGGCGCCTGCAGGACCCAGCAGTTCGCTCATCGCGCCGCTGCCGCATCCCAGGTCGAGCACGTCGAGGCCGTCCACATCGCCGGCCATCGCCACCAGCGCCCGGTGCGGCTCCTGCAGCGCCGGAACCATCACGTCGTGGTAGATCGACGAGGTGTCGTCCCACAGGGCGCGCACGGTTGCCGTGCGGATGTCGTCAGTCATGCGAGGTCGGCCAGCCACTCGGCGGCGAGTGCCGACACCTCGTCGGTGCAATCGGTGAACACGTGGTCGGCGATGGGCACCACGTCGAGGTGCACGTCGTGATTGCCGCCCGCGTTGGCCGCCGACTTCAGCTCGTACCCCTCACCCGGCTGAATGAGGTGATCGTTGCCCGCCTGAAAGATGCTGATGGGCACCTTCACGTGTGCGATGCGCTCGCGGGACACCGCCGCGTGCGCTGCCGGGCTGCGCGACGACCACCACGTGGAGTACGTCCAGATCTCACCGTTCTCGGGCGTCGGCAGCGGCCCATTGGCGCGCTCCACGGTGAAGATGCGGTCGCCGGGCGGGTCGTCGGGGTTCTCGGCCACCACCGGGGCGACGATGTCGACCACCTCTTCATACGACGGCGACGCACCGAAGCGCGTCCAGCGTGCATGCAGGCTCTCGGGCAGCGACGCCGGGTGAGCGACGGTGCACAGGCCCACCACCTCGGGCGGCTGCACCTCAGCGATGAAGTTGGTGCACACGGTTGACCCCATGCTGTACCCCATCAGCACCACGCGCGGGAACCCGTTGGCCTTGGCCACCTCGATGGCCGCGGCCAGGTCGAGCACCGTCTTGTGGAAGATGCCACCGCCGAAGAACGGCCCGTAGTTGGCCAGGCGCGTATTGATGCTCATCACCGAGAAGCCGTGGTGCGCGAGATCGAATGACAGGCGCCGCGGCACACCGGTGAGGTAGTTGCCCACCGACCCGTGCACCATGATCACCAGCAGGCGGCGCCATGCCGGGTCGCCGAACCGCGGGCGCAGCAGCATGCCGTCCCATGAGTGGCCGTCGGCGGTCGCGAGCGTCACCAGCCGCGTGTTGATCTCGCGGTCGTCGCGGCCGAATGCCGGGCGACGATGCATGCCGGTCTTGGTAATACGGCGGCCGGGTCTGTTGGTGCTCACGCCAGATCCCCAAGAAACCGGGTGATGGCATCAACCAGCAGGATCTCCTGACCCTTGTAGAAGTGCCCGGCGTCCTGCACCCACACAAGTTCCACCTGGTCGTTGCCGCTCTCGACCATGAGGTCGTGCTGGCGCTGGCCCTCCTCGGGGTCAACCACCTGATCGGCCGTGCCCTGCACCAGCAGCGTGGGCACGGTGACGTCGGGCAACTGCCGGAATGCCATTGCGGCGTACGCCTCCGGGCCGCGCGAGTGCCACCACGTGCGGTACGTGTACACCTCGCTGTCCTGCGGGCGGCGGGTGGGGCCGCGGCTCTGCTCGATGACGAACAGGCGGTCGTCCTCTGGCCGGTCAGGCGTGCCGCTGCCCACCACCTTGGCCAGACGCTCCACGATCTCGTCGTACGACGGGTCGGCACCCCACTTGCGGCTGCGCTCCTCGAGCGACTGCGGCAGGCCCCATGGTCCTGAGATGCTGATCAGCGCCTTGATGCCCTGCAGGTGGTGGGTGGCCACGTACCGAGCCGCAAGGGAGGCGCCGCTTGAGTACCCGCACACCACGATGCGGTCGTAGCCCTCGGCCTCGAGCCACCAGAACGCGGCGGCGATGTCGCGCACGGCGTCCTCGAAAATCGCCTTGCCGAACAACTGACCCACGTTGCCCATGCGGGTCTCCACCACCAGCGTGGGGTATCCGGCGCGGGCAAGACGCGACGGCAGAAACCTGAGGGTTCCCACCAGGAAGTTGCCCATGATGCCGTGCACGTGGATGATCGCCGTGCGATGCCCGCTCGACCGCTCGCGCACGCGGGTAATGCGATCGTCCACATGCAGCAGGGCGTCGTGCACCTCGCCATCTTCTGCGCGGATGGTGGCGAGCACCCGCTCCACGCCCACGACTAGGCCCCCGGCGCCGTGCCCGGGTCGACGTGCTGCACGTCGCCGAACGGCATCTGCATGAACCGGGTGCCGAGGGTGCCGAAGGCCTCGGGGTCGCCCGAACAGGCGAATGCGTAGTGCCCCTCGCGCCCGCCGTCACGCAGCATGCCCTGCCTGCCGAGCGTGTCGGCGATCTCACGGGCGATCTCCTCGCCCGACGAGATGAGCGTGGCGTCGGGCACCTGGCGGCGAATCAGCTTGGTCACCATGGGGTAGTGCGTGCAGCCGAGAATGACGGTGTCGACATCGGCGTCGCGCAGCGGCTGGGTGTATTCGCGCACCATGTCGACCACCGACTGGTCAAACGGGTCGCCACTCTGAATGGCGGGGGCAAGGCGCGGGCAGGCCACGGCGGTCACCTGCGCGCCGGCGTCGTGCGCCGCGATCATGCGCTGGTACGACCCGCTGGCCACGGTGGCCTCGGTTGCCAGCAGGCCGATGCGCCGGGTTCGGCTGCTCTGCACCGCCGCGTGACTCTCGGCGGTCATCACGCCGATCACCGGCACGTCGAAGTGGGTCTGCAGGTGGGCCAGCGCCGCAGCAGTGGCCGTGTTGCAGGCCACCACGATCATCTTCACGTCCTGCGCCAACAGCCAGCCCGCGATGGCCTCGGCGCGCGCGCGCAGGTCGTCGGCCGACTTGTCGCCGTACGGAAACCAGGCGGTGTCGCCGAAGTAGATGAAGTCCTCCGACGGGAGCCGCGCCAGCAACTCGTCGAGCACCGTGAGCCCGCCCACGCCGGAGTCGAAGACCCCGATTGGGCTGTCCGTTTTGCCTGCCATCACCAGCACACGATAGAGCCACGCGTGCCGCGAAGGTCCCTCAGGACCCTCGCGGCACCGCTCGTACTGCTCAACCGGTGTAGCGCACGAAGTTCATCGCGAAGGTGGTCTTCGTGCCGCCGTGCACCATGGCCAGTGAAATGACCATCGTCTTCGGCGCCTTGGATCCCGACTTCGGAACGATCAGGCGGTACGCACGCGGGATATCGGTCGCCCCATCGTCATCGAACACGATGATGTTGCCCTTCTTGGGGCCCATGTCGGCAACCACAAAGGCGCCCTCGTCCGCGTCGTTCGACTCGAAGACCGGCAGGTTGGTGTCGTACCGGCCGCTCCGGAACAGCTTGAGGTAGGTCGCCGGGCCACACCCGATAGACGGCGCACCCGGCCCCAGCGGGAGCTGCACGGGGCAGGGCAGCGTCTGTCCGCCGATGTCCCAGCTCTTCAGCGTCCAGACGCCGTAGAAGCCGCCGTTGGCGGGAGTCGTCGTCGCCCCCGGCCCTTTGGTGACGGGTGCTGCTGTTGCCATGGTCACCGGAAGCATTGCTGCACAGGCGATGGCGATGGTGCCGGGCACGATGAGTGCGCGAAGGCGGTGGGGTCTCATATGACGCTCCTGATCGGTGGGGGATCTGATGGCGGGCCATCAGAACTGTCAAGAGCGTACCCGACGCCCATATCGCCAGCGGGGTGCCCCCGGGTCGAAGTCGCTGGACCCGCCGGGCCCTACGTCCCGGGCGTCTTCGCCGCGGCATCTGCCTCGGCGGTCTTCTCGAGCAGCTTCTCGCCCTCGATGTCCACGTGGGGGAGGATCTTGTTGAGCCACTTGGGAATCCAATGCGTGGCCCTGCCCATGAGGCGCAGGATCGCCGGCACCATGAACAGGGTGAGTCCGCCTGCCAGCAGCACGCCGGCCGAGAGACCCACGCCGAACTGCTTGATGACCGGGTCGCCGTTGATGATGAACGCGGCGAACACCGACAGCATGATGAGCGCCGCCGTGGCGATGACCTTGCCCGCTGTGCGCACGCCGTCGGCCACGGCCTTGGCCGGCGACGCCTTCACGCCATCAGCCCCCACCCGCGAGAGCAGAAACACCTGGTAGTCGTTGGCCAGACCGAAGATTGCCGCGTACATCATCAGGGGCACGTACGACGCGATGGGGTCTGACGGCCTGCCGCCGATATGGCAACACACGTTGGCCGCATCGAGGCCCACGGCAGAGAAGCCGAACCCCCACTGGAACACGAACGTGAGCAGCCCGAATGTGGCAAGCGCAATAAGCGTGATGACCAGCGCAGCCTGAATGGGAATGAGAATCGACCGGAAGGCCAGCAGCAGCACCAGCATGTTCAGCAGGGCCACGGTCATGATGACGAGCGGCAGGGAGTCGGTGATCTCGCGGGCGAGGTCGATGTTGCCCGCGGTGGTACCGCCCACGTAGGCGGTGAGGCCGTCGGTCTCCTTCTCAACCTTGGGCACCACAGAGTCGCGTACGCGCTTCACCAGCGCCACGGTCACGTCTGATGCCGGGGCCGTGGTGGGAATGGCGTTGTAGTACGCGGCCGTTCCGCTCGTGTTGACCGACGGCACCGAAACGCCCTTCACGCCCTTGGTGGCCTTGAGCGCGTTCTGCAGCTTCACAAGGCGCGGGTCGGTACCCAGCGGGTTGCCGCCGGCCGCGGTGAGCGCGGCGGTCACCTCGGCCTTCAACGCGTTGGCCTCGGCCAGCTGCTGGTTGGCCTCAGCCTGCAGCGCCAGCAACTGGTTCTTCTGATAGTTGAGCGATGCAACCTGGGCCAGCAGGCGGGCCTCGTCGCGAATCAGGGCATCGCGCTTTCGCAGCAACGCCGCCCGCTGGGTGGCCAGCGACTGCGCCTGCGCGAACAGCGACTTGGCCTGTGCGATGAGTGCCTGCTGCTGCGGCGTGAGGGGGGCGTTGAGGATGGCCCTCGCCTCTGCGCGGTAGCTCGCGATCTTCGCCTTGGCGTCGTCCACGGCCTTCTGCTGCAGATTGCCCTGAGCGATGAGCGCATCGACGCGTGCCTGCAGGTCGGCCTTGCGCGTCTGCAGGCGGTCGAGCACCACAGGGTCAACCGAAGCGGCAATCTCCGCCTCGACGGCGGCGATCTCGGCCTTCACCTTGGTGATATCGGCCGTGATGGCCTTGTACTTGGCCCCCGCCGCCCGTGCCTTGGCGGCTTCGGCCTCGGCCTTCTTCACAAATGCCGCGGCGCGCGCATCGGCGTCGCCCCGGGCATCTCTGCGCAGCGCCTGTGCCTGTGCCACCAGTTTGTTGCGCTTGTTGGTGAGCGCCTGCGCCTCGGCGTCCAGCTGCTGGCGCCGCGCGGTGAGTACCGCGGCCTCGGCCTTCACCTGCGCGGCCTCGGCCTCAAGCTGCGCCTGCTTGGCCTCCCCCTCTGCCTGCTCCTGCTCCAACTGGGCCTGCAGGGCCTTGGCCTCGTTCTCCTCGGCCGCCACCGTCGGGTCTTCCTTCGCGGGTGGGTCCAGCTGCACGGCCACGAGCAACGGGCCGTTGTAGCCCACGCCGAAGCCTTCGCTCATGAGGTTGTACGCCTGACGCTGGGTGGTCTTGAGCGACGACACCCCGACGTCCTCCTGCCCCAGGTTCATGCGCAGCACCGGCAGCGCCATGGGAATGAGGATGGCCAGGCCGACGAGCACCATCCACCACGGGTGGCGGGCGACGAACCTGCCCCAGCGGCCCCACACCCCCCCTGTTGCCGCGGCCTTCGCCGCCTTGTGCTTCGGAAAGATGGGCAGCGAGTTGAGCTTGTGCCCGAGCAGCGACAGCACAGCGGGCAGCAGCATGGTGGCGGCCAGCACCGCAGTGACCACCGCGAGCGACGACCCGTAGCCCAGCGACGAGATAAGGGGGATTCCCGCCACCGCGAGCGCGAGCAGGGCGAGCACCAGCGTGCTGCCGGCAAACACCACTGCGGTACCGGCGGTGCCCACCGCCAGCGCCACCGATTCCTTCGGGTCCATCCCATTCGCCAGTTGCTCACGGTGGCGCGACACCACAAACAGCGCATAGTCAATGCCGACGCCGAGCCCGATCATGGTGGCCAGCGTGGGCGCGATGCTGGGCACCGATACGACATGCCCCAGCAGCCCGATGAGGGCGAGGCCCAGCGCCAGACCCAGCACCGCACTGACGATGGGGATGAACATGGCGATGAGGCTGCCGAACGAGACCGCCAGGATGATGACGGCAGCGATGAGGCCGATCACCGTGCTGGTGTCGGTATTCGGGTTGGAGAGCGTGGCACCAACGGTGCCCCCGGCGGCAACCTGCAAACCGGCCTTCACCGCCGGGTTGGCGGCATCGAGCACCGCCTGGGCCTGCTTCTCGGTGATGGTCGCCGAACTGACGTTCATGAGCACGGGGACGTAGGCGATGGTGCCCGACTTGCTCTGCAGGTACTTGGCCGCGTTGCCGTAGGGGCTGGTGGCCTGGGTGACGTGCGGCACCTTGACGATGGCCTTGACCGACGCGGTGATGGCGTTCTTGTTGGCCGTCGAGTTGACCGTGCCCGTCTTCACCTTGAACACGATGGGGCTCGTGCCGTTCTCGG
>CAIPNN010000184.1 GCA_903866425.1 uncultured Actinomycetes bacterium | reverse complement strand
GGGTTCATGGCGGCGATGTTCAGTGCCACGTCGCGCGCGAACTCCTGAAAGCGGTCGGTGCGGGCCACGAAGTCGGTCTCGCAGTTCACCTCGACCAGCACGCCCAGACGGCCGCCCTGGTGGATGTAGCTGGAGATCGTGCCCTCATTGGCGTCACGGCCGGCGCGCTTGGCGGCGGCGGCGAGCCCGGACTTCCGGAGCAGCGTGATAGCTGCCTCGAGGTCACCGTTGGTCTCGGTGAGCGCCTTCTTGCAGTCCATCATGCCGGCGCCGGTCTTCTCGCGAAGCTCCTTCACCAGCGCTGCGGGAATCTGTGCGGTGCTCATTCGGCGGTCTCCTCTCCTGCCTGCTCCTCGGCGACGGCATCGGTGGCCAGCTCCGCGGCGGCCTCCTCCAGCACAACCTCGGCTGCGGCCTCTTCGACGATCTCCTCGGCGGCTTCAAGCACGGCCTCGGCCGCAGCGGTGGCCACGACGGCTTCGGCAACCACGCCGTCTTCCGCGGCGCGCTCTGCAGCGGCCTCGGCACGGGCGGCGGTACGGGCGGCACGGGCGGCGTCAGGGTCACCGGCCGCGGCGGCTGCTGCGGCGGCGGCACGCGCCTCTTCGTATCCACCGGTGGGGTCGAGCCCCTTGCCTTCGCGAATACCGTCAGCGAGCACCGACAGCACCAGCGAGCACGAGCGGATGGCGTCGTCGTTGCCAGGAATGACGTAGGTGGCCTCGTCCGGGTCGCAGTTGGTGTCGACCAGGCCCACAACCGGAATGCCAAGACGGTTTGCCTCGCGCACGCCGATCATCTCCTTCTTCAGGTCGACGATCACCACGGCGTCGGGGCGGCGCTGCATCTCGGCCACGCCACCCAGGTTGGCCTCGAGCTTCACGAGCTCGGCCTCGGCAGCCAGGCGCTCACGCGTCGGCAGCAGGGCCAGCTGGCCACCGGATGCCTGGGCACGCAACTCATGCAGGCGGCGGATGCGCTGGCTGATGGTGCTCCAGTTGGTGAGCAGGCCACCGAGCCAACGGTGGGACACATAGGGCATGCCCGCGCGGATGGCCTGCTCGCGCACGCTGTCCTGGGTCTGCTTCTTGGTCCCCACGAACATCACGGTGCCCCCGCGCTCCGACACGTTCTTCACAAACGTGTGCGCGCGCTCCAGAAGCTCAAGCGTCTGGTCGAGGTCGATGATGTAGATGCCGGAACGCTCGCCGAAGATGAATCGCTTCATCTTGGGGTTCCAACGACGGGTCTGGTGTCCGAAGTGCACGCCGGACTCCAAGAGCTGCTTCATGGTGACGACAGGCACGCGCCACGACTCCTTGTCGGTTCTTTGAATGGTCTACCGGCGGCGCATGCGGGGAATCACCGTCTGGTGATCACCACCCCTCATGTCGACCCCGCCGGGGTCGGAAACAGGAAAATGGGCCGCGGAATGCGGACCGAGTGCGGAGTCTAGCCTGCCTCGGCCGCTCGCACACGCGCCGCGGCAAGCGCCGCCTCGAGATCATCCGGCAGGGGGCTTTCGAAGGACAGGTCCTCGCCGGTCTCGGGGTGCGGAAGGCCGAGCCGATACGCGTGGAGAAACTGCCGTTCGAGGCCGTGCGCAGCCCGCCCCTGGCCGTACAGGGGATCGCCCACCACCGGGTGCCCCGCTGCTTCCAGGTGTACGCGCACCTGGTGCGTGCGGCCGGTCTCAAGCCGTGCCTCCACCAGCGTCAGCCTGCCCACACGCTCCACCGTCCTGAAGTGTGTGATGGCCTCCTTGCCGCCGACCTGCACCACGGCCTGCCGGGTACGACGACGGGGGTCGCGGCCGATGGGCCGGTCGATGGTGAGGGCGGGCGGGAACTCCCCGTGCACGAGCGCGAGATAGCGCCGCTCGATGTCGCGGTCGCGCATCATGCGCCCCAGGCGGCGGTGTGCCCGCTCGGTGCGCGCCACCAGCATCAGTCCCGACGTGTCGCGGTCGAGCCTGTGCACGATGCCCGGACGATCCGGGTCGTCCCCGCCCGCGATTCCGGCCCCCAGCAACCCGTGCACCAGTGTGCCCTCGTCGTGCCCCTTTGATGGGTGGGTCACCATCCCCGCAGGCTTGTCGACCACGACGATGTGCGCGTCGGCGAACACGATGGGCACATCGAGATCCTCGGCGCGCAACTCGCCCGGTGTTCGCGGTGGTGGCCCGAGCGACACCTCAATCGCATCTGCGGCGGCCAGCCGGTACCGCTTGGCGCGCGGCTCGCCATTCACGAGCACTGCGCCGGCATCGATCAGCCGCTGCGCCTCCGCGCGGCTGTCCATCTCATCCCGATCGGCCAGCACCGCGTCCAGGCGCGCGCCAACTGCAGATGGCGACACCGTGAACCGAATAGTGCGCGCGTCAGTCATCGCCGCCCGAGAACACCAGCGCGACCACCAACAGGATGGCCCCGGCAGTCACACCGATATCAGCCACGTTGAAGGGCGGCCACGAGCCGATGGCGATGAAATCGGTCACCCCATCGCGCCAGACCCGGTCAATCAGATTGCCAATGCTGCCACCCAGCAGCAAACCGCCACCGATCGGCACGAGCGCATGGCGACCCGCGAAGCCAACAAGCAGAACGGCGATGACCGCGATCGCGACAAGCGTCACCGCTGCCACAACACCTGGATTCCCCTGAAACAGACTGAAGGCGATGCCGGTGTTCACCGTGTCGACCAGGTTGATCCCGGGCAGGAGCTCGACCGTGTCCCCCACGGGGATCGTCGCGCGGATGATGGCCTTGGTCAGCTGGTCGAGCGCGACCACACCGACCGCAATGAACACCATCAGCCGGAATCGGTACCCGGCCTCACGGCGCAGACGGCGCTCGATGGCAGCACTGATCGCGGCCCGGCGGCCCTGGTCCGGTGCGCTCACGCGATCTCCCGCGCAAGGTCGGCCAGGCGGTCCTCAATCGACGCCGCATCACCGTCGATCTCGATGAGCTTGCGCGCGCCGGATGATCCCCGGCGCAAGCGCACTGCGTTGGTGCGCACGCCTGCGCAATCTGCGAGATACGCGCACAGGGCGGCGTTCGACTGCCCTTTGTGCGGAGCGGCGGCAATCTGGATGCGCACGGCGCCATCCTGCACCCCCACGGCGCCGGTGCGCCGGGATCTTGGCACTGCCTTTACCGCCACCAGCACACCACCGTCACGACGGGTCACCCACTCGGGCGGGGTGCTCACAGCAGCGCCAGCACCCGCACCACCACGGCGTTGGCCACGTAGAGCACCACCAGCGCGATGATCGGGGAGAAATCGAACATGCCCACCGTCGGGATGATGCGCCGGAACAGGCGCAGATACCAATCTGTCGAGTCGTGAAAGAAGTTCCAGACGGCGGTGGTCACGCGACCTGTCGGACGGTTCGGCACCCACGACAGCAGGATGCGGATGAAGATGACCACGAGGAACACCGTGAAAACGGCATTCACATAATCGATCACGATCTCCATGGGCCTGCCGGCCTAGAGCTCAGCCGCCCGGCGCGCAGCAGCGCCGACGGCCTCTCCGAGTGCGGCCGCGGTCTCCGAGTCCTCCAGCACCGCGATGCCTGCAGCAGTAGTTCCTCCGGGCGAGGTCACGCGGGCCTGCAGCGCCCCGGGGTCGCTGCCGTCCGCGAGCAGCGATGCGGTGCCGGCCAATACGGCTTGCACCATCGCCCGGGCGTCATCGCGAGCCAGTCCATGTGCCACGCCGGCGTCCTCGAATGCCTTGGCAATGTGCGCAACGAAGCCAGGCCCGCTGCCGCCGATGGCCGTCGCCACACCGAACAGGTCTTCACTGATCACCACCACGGCACCGAGGGGCGCCAGTAACGCGCGCGTGTGTGTGACCTCGGCCTCGTCCAGCCCCAACGTCGCCATGGCCACAACACCGTTGCCATGCGCGACCGCGAGATTCGGCATGAGGCGCACAATCGGGTGCCCTGGTGCCACGCCAGCCAGCCGGTCAAGCGTCCAACCCGCTGCCACCGAAACCACAACCGCCTCGGCGCGCAGTCGCGGCACCACGAGCGCGCACGTGGCCGCGAGATCCTGCGGCTTCACCGCCAGCACCACCACGTCGCACGCGGCGGCATCCCCGGCGGTCACCCCAATGGCTGCCGCCACCTCCACGGCCCGCCCCGGAAGGGCATCCTCGACGGTCACCGCGGCGTGGGGCGCGAGGCCCGCCGCGAATGCGCCGCCCATCGCCCCCACGCCCACGACCCCGATGGTCGGGGCGGGATGGGTCACGGCGTCAGTACTGGTTGTAGAAGCCCTTTTCGAGGAGGCGGGCGCGCTCCTCGGCAGAGACCTCGACGTTGCGGGGAGTCAGCAGGAACACCTTGTCGGCAATGCGCGACATCCCGCCGTCGAGCGCGTAGGTGAGACCACTGGCGAAGTCGATGAGGCGCTTCGACAGATCCGTGTCAGCCGACTGCAGATTGAGAATCACCGGCACCGTGCCCTTGAACTTGTCGGCGATCTGCTGCGCGTCATTGAAACTGCGCGGAACGATGAGGTTCACCTCGACGTCGCGCTGGCGGCGACCCTGATTCGATTCGACGGCGCGAATGTTGCGCGAGGGCGATGGCACGCCCGGGTCGGAGTAGATGTCGTCGAAGTCACCGCCATCACGGGAACGACCGCGCGACCTCGGCTGCGCCTGGTGGTCATCGCGCGAGCGACGGTCATCACGCACCCGGGCATTGGTCTCCCGGTCGTGATCTCCGTACTCGTCGTAGTCGTCGTAATCGTCGTAGCCGTCATCGGCCATTCCGAAATACGCCAGTGTCTTTTGCCAGTACTCGTTGATCGACATCTACGGCTCCATCCGCGCTCGGTCGATAATGCCCCTGCCGACGCGAACAATGGTAGCGCCAGCCTCCACGGCAACCACGAAATCCTGCGATGTACCCATCGAGAGGTCCGTGAGGTCGTGATCGGGGTTCCAGCGTTCCATCAATTCGTCGCGCACGGCCCGCACCCTGTCAAACCACGGGCGCGAATGTTCGGGATCCGCGGCGGGAGGTGGCAACGCCATGAACCCACCCACCACAATTCCGCACCGCGCCGCGTGCTCGAGCGCCGCATCGAGCTGCCCGGGCACGAACCCGCCCTTCGAGTCCTCCCCCGCGATGTTCACCTGCAGCAGCACCCGCACGGGTCCCTCCGACCGCGCCGCAATGGCGTCCATCAGGGACTCCCGGTCAACCGACTGGATGAGGCGCACCTCGTCCACGACGTCGCGCACCTTGCGACTCTGCAGATGGCCGATGAAGTCGAAGGTGAGGGCCCCGCCGCCGGGTGCTGCGCGCTTTGCCTGCAGGTCCTGGAGCCGGTTCTCACCGATCACGCCCACGCCGGCCTCGACAAGCGCGGGCACATCATCCGCACCCACGTACTTCCCCGCGATCACCAGCTCGGCCGCATCCGGGGCTCGTCCCGACCGCTTGGCAGCCGCGGCAATCGCCTCGCGTGCCTCGTCGAGCGCCTCCCGCAGCGCGAGGGGATCGATGCCTGTCATGCGTCAACCAACCAGATCACCCCTGCCTGTCGCCCTGTGCCCGCGCCGTCGCGCCGGTACGAGAAGAATCGCTCATCGTCGCACGATGTACACCCGGGAACGTCGGTGATGGCCGCGTCGTCGACCCCTGCCCCAGCGAGGGCGCGCCGTGCCGCACGGCGCAGATCGACAGCATCGCCAGCCACCACGTCGTCGCCGAACTGCTGGGCCATCGTCGCGCGCAGTGCGTCATCAACCGGGTAGCAGCACGGCCCGATGCACGGGCCAATGGCGGCGGCGATGTGCCCCTGCCCCATTGCCGTGACCCCGGCGCCGAGCACCCCCGCAACGAGTCCTCGCCAGCCCGCATGCACCGCTCCCACACGGCTGCCATCCCCGTTCCAGAGCAAGACCGGCACGCAGTCCGCACCCTGGGTCAGCAGCGCCACCCCGGGCGCTGACGTCACGCAGGCATCCGCGTCCGCGAGTCCAGCGAGCGATCCCGTGAATCGCCCGGCGCCCCCAGTGGGGCCAACCTCGATGACGTCGGCCCCGTGCACCTGCGTCAGGGTCACCGCGCGCGCCGCATCGAAGCCGCAGCCGGTGGCCAGCGCCTCCCGATTGGCCCGAACCGCCTCGGGATCATCTCCGCTCGTGACGCCCAGATTGCGCGAGGCACAGGTGCCGCCACTCACGCCGCCAGCCCGGGTGCTGAACGCTGCGCGGATATTCGGAGGCAAGCCCGCAATGCTGATGACATCCGGGGCTCGCATCAGGAGACGCCGGCAACCACGAGCGCACGCGCCAACTGCTGCTCCCGGTCGCCCGCCAGACCGTCCAGCACATCGCGACGAACGGCGGCAAGTGCGCGCCCGATCGCCGGGCCGGGCGGCACACCCGCCGCGACGAGATCCGAGCCGTCGATGGCCGGCGTCATGTCGCGCCACTGCGCCCACCATGTCGCAACGGCATCCGCGCCCGCAATCACCGCGCCAACCTGCTCCGCCGCAGACGTATCGCGGAGCACAGCATCGATTGCCGACGCTGACTCCTCCCCACGCACGCGCGCAGCCAGTTGCACACCCGCCCGCGCCTCACTCGCAATGGCTCGCGCCCATTGCGGCACAGCCGCTCCCGCTACAGCGTCCGGGCGGAGGCCGAGTCCCAGCCGGAGGGCCCAAGTGGGAGGCGACGGTGCCCCGGGGTGCGCGAGCGCCGGGGCCAGTGCAGCAAGGCGGGTGGCCCGCGCGTCGTCGTCGTCGGGCCACGGGGCACCCAGCGCGGCGGCAAGCGTCAGGGCGGCCGCCGCGGATTCCTCGTCGAGGAGGCGACGCAGCTCATCGCCCACACGCGACGCGCTGAGATCGAGCGACGCGAGGCAGGTCCGTGCCTCAACAGCAGTGTCGTCATCCAGGTGGAACCCGAGTCGCGCGGCATAGCGCAGCGCGCGAACCACCCGGCTTGGGTCCTCGGTGAACGTGCCCCCGCGGAGGGCGCGGATGCAGGCAGCGGCGAGATCGTGGCGGCCCCCATGCGGGTCAACCAGCGTGCCGGCGTCGGGTCCCGAGAGGCGGTACGCCATCGCATTCACGGTGAAGTCGCGTCGCGCCAGGTCGTCGTCAAGCGTGCCCGGCACAACCACCGGCAGCGCCCCCGGTGCCGGATAGGTCTCGCTGCGACACCCCACCATGTCGATATGGCGCCCGTGGCCGAACTCGAGGCGCGCGGTGCCAAACCGGTCGTGCGCGACCACTCGCCCGCCCAGATCCCGGCCGATCAGCCGCGCCAGCGCGATGGCATCGCCCTCAACAGCAAGGTCGACATCGACGCCGTGCGTCACGCCGATCAGCGCGTCGCGCACCGCCCCGCCGACGAGCGATACGAGCGGAGCGCCGTCGGGCACGACGAGGCGCCGCAGCACCGCATCCTGCGCAACCCATTCACCGACCGCGCTAGCATCGAACCCATGGCTGATCATGTGTCCGGGAACCTCGCGGCATCCGCCCCGATCGCCCTCGATGGGCTCACGGACGCGATCGCCAAATGGGAGAGTTCGTCGCTCGACGAACTCCGTGCGGCATCAGTACGCATCACAGATGAGTTCCGCGTCTGGATCACTGACCCTGCCAATGACGGGCGGCCCATCTCCGATGCGCCGGTCTACCTCGACCGTATGGCGGTCGAGGTGCTCATCGAGCGCCGGTACTTCAGCGAGTAGGAATCAGTCGCCGTTGCCGATGACGGCAATTGCCTCGATCTCCACCTGAGCACCGGCCGGCAGAGCGGCCACCCCGATCGTCGCCCGTGCCGGCGGGCTCGCACCGAAGGCATCGGCGTACACGGTGTTCATCGCGGCGAACTCGCCCAGGTCGAGCATGAACACGGTGGTCTTCACCACGTCGCCCATGGTGCCGCCAGCCTCCTCCACAATCGCCGCGATGTGCGCAAGGCACGAACGTGTCTGCCCGGCCAGGTCATCGGCGGCAAGCGTGCCGGTGGCCGGATCGAGCGGCACCTGGCCCGAGATCCACACCACCTCACCCGGGGTGGCGGCTACGGCCTGCTGATACGGCGCGCCTGCC
>CAIPNN010000183.1 GCA_903866425.1 uncultured Actinomycetes bacterium | reverse complement strand
TTCAAATCCTCTCGCCCCGATTTTCTGGAGCACAGATGAGCAGCATGTCTCATCGCCTGCGTTGGCTTCCCAACGCCATCACCATCACCCGGCTCGCGTGCCTGCCGGTGCTGTTGGTGATGCTCTTGGTTGCCGACGGGCCGACCTATCTGCCGGCCGCAATCTTCTTCGCGGTGCTCGCGTTCAGCGACCTGGTCGATGGCGCCCTGGCGCGGGCCCTGAACGCCACCAGTAACTTCGGGCGCATTGCCGACCCGCTGGCCGACCGCCTGCTGATGGCGGTGGGACTCATCGGCGTGCTGGCCATGGGGCGCTTCGCGTGGCCAGGGCCGCTCATCATCCTTGTGCGTGACGCACTCACGATCGCGGGCTTCATCTTTCTTGCCCGCGCCGGGCTGATGATGCGCATCGACTTCGCAGGGAAGGTGAGTTCGGGCCTGAATATGGGTGTGGTCGCGGTGGGCATGGCGTTCGCGGCCGACTACATCAATTGGGTCTTTCTCGCGGCAGTCATCCTCTCGGTGCTCACCTTTGTCAATTACGTGCGCATCGCGGTGGTGCGACTGAGGTCCCCGGACCTCAGCTAGCACAGGCCTCAAGTGCGGCTTGAGGGTTTCGCGAGTCGGGACTACGATGGACGACCCTCGTCCAACCGGAGGCCTCATGATCTGCCCGTCCTGCGGGGCCGAACGGCCCGACGGAGACCGTTTCTGCGGCGCCTGCGGCGCACCGATTCCCGCTGCAGCAACCCAGGCCACCGGACCGATCGACACAGTTACCGACCCCGGGCTCACGCCGCCCGGTGCGATGCCCAGGCTCGGCCCCGCGCTTGCGGTACGCATTGCGGGCGGGCGGACGGGCGAGTTCTTCCCGCTCACCAGCGCGATCACGACGATCGGGCGCTCTCCCGACTCAGATGTGTTCCTCGACGACATCACGGTGTCGCGCAACCATGCCGAGGTGCGGGAGACCACTGCGGGTCATGTGCTCGTCGACCTGGGGAGCACCAATGGCTCGTACGTGAATCGCCGCCTCATCGACGGTGACGAACTGCTTGCCGAGGGTGACGAGGTGCAGGTGGGCAAGTTCCGCCTGGTGTTCGTGCCGTGAGGGATGCCGGGGTGCAGACGGAGCTTCTGAGCCCCGACGATGAGGACACCGCCGCCGGACGCACGATCGGCGCGGTGTGCGACATGCTGAAGCCGGAGTTCCCCGATCTCTCCATCTCGAAGCTGCGGTATCTGGAGGATCAGGAGCTCGTGACGCCCCGGCGCACCAGCGGCGGCTACCGCCTGTACGGCCCGCGCGATGTGGAGCGTCTGCGCACCATCCTGACCCTGCAGCGCGATGAGTTCCTGCCGCTCAAGGTGATCCGCGAGGAGCTCGATGCGATGCGCACGGGCGCCGTGGCGTCAGCGAAGCAGGCGCGGCGCATCAAGCGCGAGAACCTCGGCTCAACCGACGCGGTCAAGACGTTCGGTGTGGAGGAGATCCTCTCGATGACCGGCGCCGACCGGACCCTGCTGAAGAGCCTTGAGCAGTACGGGTTGGTGTCTCCGGGCGACCGTTTTGACGACACGGACCGCGAGGTGATCAAGGCAGCGGTGGAGCTCCGTGCCTACGGGCTCGAGCCCCGGCATCTGCGCACGCTCAAGGTGGCCGCTGAGCGGGAGGCCGGCCTGCTGGAGCAGGTACTCGCCACTGGGCTCAAGTCGCCCAATCCCGATCGGCGCCAGGAGGCACTTGATTCCCTCGAGTCGCTCGCTGCCCTCGCGTCGCATGTGCGGCACCTCATGCTCGTTCAGGAGCTCCGCCACGTGGTGAGCTCACTTCCGTCTTCACAGGAGACCGTGTGACGTACAACATCGACGGCGCCATCAGGCGTATCCCGCACCACCCGAAGCCGGGCATCCTCTTCTACGACCTGATGCCCCTGTTCGAGGATCCAGCGGGTCTCGATGCATGCGTGGTGTCGATCGCCGACTGGGCCCGCCCGCGCGACATCGACGTGGTGCTGGGCGCAGAGGCGCGCGGCTTCATCCTCGGCGCGGCGATTGCACGCGAGATCAACGCGGGTTTCGCCTGCGCGCGCAAGCCCGGCAAGTTGCCGTACGAGACCATCCGCCGTGAGTACGACCTGGAATACGGCACTGACGTGCTGGAGATCCACCGCGACGCCATCAAGCCCGGGCAGCGCGTGCTTGTGCACGACGATCTCCTTGCGACGGGCGGAACCGCCGCGGCCAAGTGCGCCCTGGTGGAGGAACTGGGCGGCGTGGTCGCCGGCCTCGCCTTCGTGGTGGAGCTCACCTTCCTGCCGGGCCGCGAGAAGCTCGGCGGTTACGACGTGCTGTCGCTCGTGCAGTACGACAGCGAGGACGTCTCCTCCGCCTAGTCCGCGCCGTAGGTGCGCTCGAGGTGCGCCACGAAGGGATCGGCACTGAGTGGCTGTCCGGTGGCCTGGCGCATCAGGTCAGGCGTGGGGAGGAGGCGTGCGTGGCGGTGCACCCGATCCCGCAGGAACTCGAGGAAGGGTGCGAAACCGTCGCGCTCCACCACCTCGTCGATCGGCCCCACGGCCTGCTCGGCCGCGTCGGCGAGCTGCGCCGCGTAGAGGTTTCCGAGGGTGTAGGTGGGGAAGTAGCCCATGATCCCCGCGGCCCAGTGGATGTCCTGCATCGCCCCCTCACCCGGTGACGCCGGGCGCACGCCCACAAGGGCCTCAAGCGCGTCGCCAAAGGCGTCCGGCAGGTCATCCACCTCCATCTCGCCGAGCACCAGCGCACGCTCAAGGCGGGTGCGCACGACGATGTGCATGTCGTAGGTGACCTCGTCGCTCTCGACGCGGATGGTCGACCGCTCCACGCGGTTGAGGGCGCGCCGGTAATCGTCACCGGAAAGGCCCGCTGCGGCGTCGGGAAAGGCGGATGCGAGTGCAGGGGCGATGCGGTCCCAGAATGACCTCGAGCGCCCGATGTGGTTCTCCCAGAATCGGCTCTGTGACTCGTGCGCACCGAGCGAGGGGGCGTCGCCGGCCATGGTGCGGCGCCACTCCTCGGGGATTCCCTGGTCATACAGGGCATGTCCGCCCTCGTGCATGACCGCCATGATCGAGGAGAGAGGGTCGGCCGCGTCGACGCGCGTGGAGAGGCGCGTGTCGCCGGCGCCGAGCCCCATGGTCACCGGGTGTGCGGTGCGCCCCACCAGGCCACGGCGCAGATCGAAGCCGATGTCGGCCGCCAGGTCATTGCCCACACGCATCTGGGTGTCGATGTCCCATTCGCGGACGGGAAGCGCAGGGCCACCGGCGCCCGCCAGGCGGTCGACGATCGGGGCCACCCGCGCGGCGAGATCGTCGAGCACCGGCTGCAGATCGGCGTAGGTGGTGCCGGGCTCATACAGGTCGATGAGGGCGTCGTATGGGTCGCCACCGTCGGCCAGGCATGCCGCCTGCTCCCGGGTGAGCGCGACAAGCGGCCGGATTCCCTCGATGAACGCGGCCATATCGCCTGCGGGGCGGGCCTCGCTCCACACCGCCACTGATCGGGATGACACCTCGCTGAGCGAACGAACCAATGACTCGGGCACGAGCTGGGCGTTGGCCCGCTCGCGGATTGCGTGGCGGCCGCACGCGGCGACGAGGGGATCGTCGCTCTCCACGAGCAGCGACACCGCGTCGTCGACAGACGGGTCGAGAAGCGTGCGGTGGCGGAGGCCCGCCAGCGTCGACAGCTGGGCACCGCGGGCCTCAGCCGCACCCGGGGGCATGATGGTCTCCCGGTCCCACTCCAGAACCGCGGCAGCGCCATCGAGATCTGCGATGGTGCCCATCCACTCAGTTGCCACGTGCCACGCCTGTGCCTGATCCATATCTGCACGCTACCGGCAGCGCGTATGCTCGCCACCGTGAACGGGCAGCGCACACTCATCACGCAGTGGGAGGACCTGCACATCGGCGTGCAGGCCGTCGTGGCCTTTGCCGTGTCGTTCGTGCTCCTGGTGATCGCGCACATCGCACTGCTCAATCAGCCGCTGGGACGCGCCCTCTGGTACGGACTGTTCTGGGGCGCCATTGCCACGGTCATCATCGTGCTGGGAACGCGGGCCGAACGCGCCCGGCGCCTTGCGAAGGATGGCGACAGGCACCGCTGACGAGGTCCCGTCAGTCGATCGGGGGGCGGGGGAGATCGGGCACGAACTTCCCAATGCGATGGCGATTGCGCACCACCACGGGGTAGATGCGGTACAGCCCGGTGCTCAGAAGCAGACCACCCCCGCGCAGAGCGGTGAGGATGACCCCGAAGCCGTCAGTGGCCGAGTACAGGCGGCCATCGCGGAGCGCATGCACTGAGGCGTAGCGGAGGTCGGGAGGCAGTACCGAAAGGGCTGCCTCAGCCTCCGGATGCCCAAAGGGCACAAGGCGAACGCCGGGCGGGCGTGCCGCCCGGCGTGCCAGATGTGCGAACGCGCGGCAGAACCGACAGTCGCCGTCGTAGATGACAACGAGTGGCCGCGCGGACGGGGTCAGGCGGAGAGCCTGCCAAAGAGCGGCGTGATGTCGCTCTCATCGCGGTAGTCGGAGTACGACGAGTGCGAGGTGTGCGACGAGTCCGACTGCGAGTTGTTCATGCCGGACACATTCACGCCAGCGGGTGCGACGAGGATGATGCCGTGGGCCACATCGGTGACCGATCCCTCAAGGGCAGAGGTGAGGCCGCCGACGAAGTCGCGCAGGCGCTCTTCGAGGTCGTGGTCGGCGTTGCGGAGGTCCATGAACACCGATGAGCCGGACTTGATCCGGTCGCCGATCTCCTGGGCGTCGTTGAAGCTCAGCGGGGTGAGCATGTGTACCCGCACAGGAGCGGGAAGGGCGTGAACGTGCATCGATCCTCCGGAGAGTGTGGGTTCCTGCGGACAGGTTCCACGCGGAGGGGGAGTCTCCTACCCCGCGGGGGTGGGCGGATGCACAAGCAGCACCGCGCTCGGAGCGTTGTACGCGAGGTGCGAGGCGAAACTGCCGAGGAGAATGCGCTCGGCGCGGCCGTGGTGCCGAACAGCCACGAGCAGATCAACGTCCTGTCCGGCGGCCCACTCGCAGACGACCGTCGGCGCATGGCCGTCGAGCAGCACCCCGTCTGCCCCGGGAACAAGGGCCACCATCTGCTGAAGCCATGCGCGCGAGTGCTCGGCATCCTTCGCGCCCACGTCGGTCGAGAAGCCCGCGTACTCAAGCCCTGCTTCCATCACGTGCACCAGTGTGAGACGGCCGTCTCCAAGGGCCTGCATGCGAATTGCGGCAGCAAGTGCGGCGTCGCCGGCGGCGGAGCCGTCGAGGCAGCAGGCGATGTGTGCGTATCCGTTGGCCATGGGCGCAGGCTACGCGAGATGGGGGATCGATCGGGCGACGGCGAGTGCGACATCGTCGATGTCGTCGAGGCCGCGCGCCTGGAGGCCGAATGCACGGCCGCCCTGTTCCCACACCACGAACGCGATTCCCTGCCCGCGACCGCGAAGCACACCGGGCACCCCGGCGATGTCCACCTCGCGTCCCCGGCCATCAGGGAGCTCGGGTACCGCGAGTGGTCCGGGGCACTGCCTGATGAGGATGCGGGCGTCGTCGTCTCCGCTCCACGCGATGGCAATTGACGGCGGCGCAAACGGGTAGGCGGCCTCGGGTTCGACGCGCACGGTTGCGAGCGTGAGGCCGTCGGGAACCTCGGTGGGCAGGCGCGCGGAATAGCCCGCCTCCATCTCCGCGGTGGGGAGGTCGGCGACGGTGTCCCCAGCGCCGAAACCCGCAGCCATTCCGTGGCTCGAGCCGAGGTGTCCCTCAAGTCGGCCGGCGACGGACTGCAGATCGGCCATACCGGTCCTCTCCAGGCGGCCGACCGCATCACCCGAGGGCCCGAGGGGGTCGATGGCGACCACCGCGATGCCCCGGGGAAGACGTGCAGCAATGATGTCTTCGGGCCCGACCTCCACCTCCAGGGTCTCGGGGTCAGCAATGAGGACGCGCACCGCGCGAAGCCCGGGGGTCACCCGGCCGAGCACAACCCGGTCGGCAACACCATCAGCGTCAACGTCGACGACGGCGGCGACGGCAGGGCGCACCGGGCTCGGAATACCCGGCGGGCAACCGAGTCGGGCGGCAACCTGGCCGTCGGGGCGTATCCATGCGGCACGCACGCGGGGTGGTTCGCCCACCACCGACACCGCGATCCACGCAGAGTGGTCGCCGTCGGGTGGGATGACCATGGCCACCGGGTGCCCGAGGACTGCCTCGATATCGGGGCGGGGTAGGGCCACGCGCCAACCATACGCCCGGGGACGGGGTAGGGTGCCGCCCCATGAGCGACGTCGTCACGATCAATCTCGAGAACCCGGACATCATCTTGATGGCCCGTCCGGAATCGCCGGCCATGGTGCACGGGCAGGTGGCCCGGGATATCGATGCCAGGCTCGATCCCCTGTGGGACCACGAAAAGCGGCCGAAGGGCACCGCATGGGTGGAGCGCGGTCCAGATGGGGACATCGCGATCGCACAGATCTCCGAGCCCATCGAGATTGAACTGCGTGTACTGATCGATCTGCCACCGGAGAAGGCCGAGGGGTTGCTGCGCCGCCCTGCCGCCATGGTGATGATCTATCCCGACGAAGAGTCACGCATGGCAGGGCTCAATGACTTCCGTACCGGCGGCGTGCGTGGTCTGTGGGCCGAACTCGGAATCGTGCTGCCGCACGCGACAACGGATCCGCTTCGCGCCTGACCCGCTGGAACGGGTATTGCGCGGGCCGTGGGGCAACTGCGGCACAATCGGGGCATGGCTGATCTCCGATTGATGATTGATGGCGTCCTGCTTGACGCGGGGCAGACGCCGATGATTCCCCTGGACGATGGATTCGTCCGCGGCGACGGTGTGTTTGAGGGCATGCGCCTGTACGACCATGTGCCGCGCACCCTTGAAGCGCATCTTGATCGGCTCGAGCGCTCGGCGGCCGGGGTGTCCATTCCCTTCGACCGCCCTCAGATGCGCGACGAGATCACGCGAATTTCCGAGGCCGCCACGGATGGCTTCTCGGCGCTCCGCACGATGCTGAGCAGGGGAGGCCACCGCGTGCATCGCGAGGAGCCGCTTCTCCCCGAGGCACCGGACGGCTGGGTGATCCACCCCGTGGACCACCGGGTGACGCCCCTGCTTATCGGCGCGAAGACCCTGAGTTACGCGGCCAACATGCAGGCCGCGCGCGAGGCCACCGCAGCGGGGGCGAACACCGCGCTGTTCGTCGAGGCGGACTCCCGCGAGGTGCTCGAGTGCCCGGTGGCGAGCCTGGTGTGGTT
>CAIPNN010000182.1 GCA_903866425.1 uncultured Actinomycetes bacterium | reverse complement strand
TATCCATTTAAGGAATCGTGTTACACTATCGGCCCACTGGCCGGGTGACCTTTTATTACAATAAGCGACTGTGGAAGATCAGGACCAGTGCCGGTTTCAGCAATGGTAACTTTCACGAATCTCTTACCGCCGACATAACCGATCTTGTAAATCGCCATCTCGGCGGAGCGGGTTCCGAGGGGTTCCACCCCTTCGGGGCGCTTTACCCGAAGATCCACTCAATGATCTGCACGACCCAGGCGATCATGTACATGCTGAGCACGCCAATCAGGTACAGGACGATTCCCGCACCGATCAGGGCGATGAACGCGCCGACGAACTTGACCGGCAGTGAGCGTGCGATTGAGTTATTCACGCCGCGAACAATACCTGTCCACACGGGGAACGGTCGAACCCTTGCGATGGGCCGATCGTCCCGGGCGTCAAATCGCTAGAGGGCGCGCCCGAGCACGTAGGTGCTGAGGAAGAACAGGATGGAGATCACCACGGTGATCCGCGTGAGGTTCTTCTCGACGATGGCGGACGAACCGCCGTACGCCGACGACGAGCCGCCCACGCCAAAGGCGCCCGAGAGGCCCGCGTCCTTGCCGCTGTGCATGAGGATCGTGACGATCAGCAGCACGCAGAGGATGCAGTGGATGGTGACGAGGATCGCAATCACGGCGCGGGAGACTAGCCGATACGGCCGTGTGTGACCTCAACGCCCTCTGCGCGCAGCATGCGCTCCTTTGCCGCAGTGCCGCCCATGGCGTATTCGCCAAGCCTTCCATCGGATCGGACCACGCGGTGACAGGGGACGACCACCGGCACCGGATTGGCAGCCATGGCCGATCCCACGGCCCGTGCCGCACCGGGGCTGCCAGCTGCGCGCGCGATCTGCGCGTAGGTGGCCACCTGCCCTCGGGGGATCTCCGCGCAGGCGCGAAGCGCGGCACCACGAAAGCCGCCCGGCAGGCGCGCCCAGTCGGGAGTGGTTGGTGCCGCACCGCCGCGATCCCGACGCAGACGTGTGAGTCCGGCCGCGCGCGCGAGGGCCTCGACGTGTGCTGACGACGAACCGACCGCGACCAACCCGGCGTCGGTCCAGGCCGCCCACCGCTGGCCGTGCGCGGTGTCGATGCGGCCGATGCACCCGGTGTCGCGCACGGCGTCCATGCACGCATGGTCGCACGGGCGTCGTATGCGGCACACTTGTGCGCGTGACCGGGGAACTCCTCAATCCATCATCGTGCGACGGATGCTTCGTGTGCGGGTCGGCCAACCCATCGGGCCTCGGCCTGCACGTGCACCGCGATGGCACGGACGCCGTGGCCACCTTCCGCCCCGCCGAGCGGTTTCAGGGGTACCCCGACCGCCTGCACGGCGGCATCATCGGACTGCTCGTGGACGAGATGCTGGTGTACGCCGGCGCACCGCACGATCTGTGGGGCATGACCGCCAAGGTGCGCTACTGGCTGCGCAAGCCCATCCCCCTGGAGGGCGTGGAACTGGTGCTGCGCGGCCGCATGATCCAGCAGAGCGGCCGTGGCTTCCGTGCCGTGGTCAGCGTGCACTCGGGCGACACACTGGTGGCCGAGGGCGAGGGCATGTGCGTACTGCGCGCTGATCCAGGCGCCCCGCAGTAGCATCACGCCTCGTTCCGACCGCTCCAACCGGAGGCACCACCACATGACGCACATCCGCCTGGGTCACAGCCCCGACCCTGACGACGCGTTCATGTTCTACGCGCTCGCGAAGGACCTGATCCCCACCCGCGGCTTCGAGTTCGAGCACCTCCTCCGGGACATCGAGACGCTCAACCGCTGGGCCATGGAGGGACGCCTCGAGGTGTCCGCCATCTCCATCCACGCGTACGCCACGGTGGCCGACAAGTACCGCCTGCTGCCACACGGCGCATCAATGGGCGAGCAGTACGGCCCCATGGTGGTGGCCCGCGAGCCGGTTGACCCGGCCGACCTGCCCCGTATGAAGGTGGCCATCCCCGGCACGCTCACCAGCGCATTCCTCGAACTGCAGCTGGCAGCCGGTCGGATTGACGACCCGATGATCGTGCCGTTCGACCAGATTCTCGACGTGGTGGAGCGCGGCGAGGCCGACGCCGGCCTGGTCATCCACGAGGGGCAGCTCACGTACGAGTCGCAGGGGCTTGTGAACGTGCTCGACCTCGGCACCTGGTGGCACGAGCTCACCGGTGGCCTTCCCCTCCCCCTGGGCGGCAACGTGGTGCGTCGCGACCTCGGCGAGGACGTGATGGTGGAGCTGTCACAGGTGCTGCGCGAAAGCATTCAGTACAGCCTCGACAACCGCGCAGGCGCACTGGCCTACGCCGCCGAGTACGGCCGCGGGCTGGACGACGACCTGAACGATCAGTTCGTGGGCATGTACGTGAACGACCGCACCCTCGATTACGGCGAAGAGGGTCGCGAGGCAGTGCGCGAGCTGCTGCGCCGAGGCGTAGAGGCGGGGCTCATCGCCAATGAGGTCCCCGTGGACTTCGTCGAGGACTGAGCGGGTGGCCGCGCGCGACTGGGATGCCGAGATCGACGCGTGGACCGAGCGGTTCCGCACCATCCCCGACCCGCCTGAGGTGTTCGCGCGCGCAATCCGCGACGGGTGGGACCCCGCTGAGCGTGCTGCGCTCGCGGCCGATGCCGAGGACTACGCCGCACGGCACGACGGCTGGCTGCGCGAGATCACGGCGAGCGGATGGGATCTGGTGCGCCTCGACCTGCGCGACCCCTGCGGCGCGTGCGTGCGGTACAGCGGGGCGCCGTATTCCGCCACCGGGGCGACGCCAGACCTGCCGCCCCCACCGCCACTGCCCATCTGCCCCGCCTGCAGGCATACCCTGAACCTGTTGACGCCCTTCTTCATGCAGAGCCTGGGCATTCACCCCGAGGACCTCGCCGACGACGCGGTCCCCTACGAGCCGATTGAGGGCTGACCACATGACCGACACCGCACACCCCGTGCAGCCCGGCCCCACGTCCATCGGCGAACTGCTCTCCAACGCCTTTCGGATGTACCGCGGCGAGCCGATGATGTTCATTCTGCTCACCGCCATCACGGTCATCCCCGTGGGCATCCTCTCGGCAGTCGCCAGCAACTCGGTCACCGATGCCGAAACGACCGGGCGCGCAGTGGCCATTCTGCTCACCGCCGTCGTCCCGGCGATCCTCCTGCTCCCCATCAGCGGCGCGGCCATCTCGGTTGCCGCCGTGCGACGGCTGCTTGGCAACCCATGTGGCGCCGGTGCCAGCCTCGAGCCGGTGGGCGCTCGCTTCTGGGCGCTCATCGGTGCGCTCGTGCTTGCCACGCTGGGCATCACCGTTGGCCTCTTCGCGCTCATCATCCCGGGCGTCTTCCTCGCGATCTTCTGGCTCTTTGTCAGCCAGGCCGTGGTCGTCGAGGGCAAGGGCGTGCGCGACGCCCTGCGTCGCAGCGGAGAGATCGTTCGCGGGTCGTGGTGGACCGTGTTCCTGGCGTATCTGGTCATCTCGATCGTGGCCGCGATTGCACGGTTTGTGCTCGAACTCATCGGCGGGGCGGCCTTCATCCCCCTCGACGGCTCCGCGCGCACCGTGGCCGTTGCCATCTGGAGCACGCTGGTGCTGCTGGTGGTCGAACCGTTCCTGCTCATCGCCGTGGCTCTGCTGTACGCCGACCGCGTGGTGCGCACCGACGGCCGCCTCGACATCACGGAGTAACGCCAGAACCTCCGTGTCGGGAGGCGACCGACTGGCCTCCCAGCGGGCGCTGCACCTGTCATGCTCTAAATCCGTGAAGGACTGATGAAGCAGCGGAAACCCCCGTCCCCATGCGGTAATCGGGGGGTCACATAACCGTATGCCCCCATCTGGCCAGCCAGACCTCAATGATCGCCATGCCAAGTGTTACCGGCGACTTCAAAGGTCTCTTACAACCTGCTGCGAGGTTGTCCCCATGGCCACTCTCACACCGATCCCCACAATCCCGTCCGCCGCGTCAGGGGACACACTGCGGCCGGCGCTTTCGCGCCAGGACCTTTTCGACGGGATTCCACGACGGGACCTCGACCTTCTCGATGCCAAGCTGCCACTGGTGCGCTGGGCACGGGACGCCGAGAGCCCGGCCGCGCTCATGCGCGGTGACCACGTGTACCTGGTTCGCCAGGGACGCATCGCCCTCTACGACAGCCCGGCCGACGGCCCGGAGGTCATCACTGCAGTTGTGGAGCCGGGAGCCGTGTATTCGTCGCTCGGCCTCGAGTCATCGCCCAAGGCGACCGCACTCGAGATGAGCGCGGTCACGCCGCTGCCCGTCCACGCCATCGAAGCACTCATCACCCGCTATCCGCGTTTCGGCGTCAACCTTGCCGTCGCGCTGTCGAGCCGACTGATCAACCTCAGGGAGACCGTCGGCATCGTCTCGGAGATGCGCGTGGAAGACCGCCTGCGTCGCAGGCTGCACCAGATCGCCGAGCAGATCGGCACGGCCGCTCCGGAAGGTGTCCGGATCGGCCTGGACCTCACGCACGCACAGTGGGCATTGCTCATCGGCGCATCGCGTGAGGCCGTGACCACCGCGTTCGGCAAGCTCCGTGCTGCCGGCGAGGTGGAGATGGACGGCCGCAGCATCACCATCCCATGGGATGCCATGCGCGCCGCCGGCGAACCCGCAGCACTCGCGAGTTAGCCATCGACGGTTGAGACGGCGGTGCCCTGGCTGGGGGTCCGGGCACCGTCGTCGGAACCGTCTGCATCACACGACGCCGCGGGGACCGGCATTATTCGGGTCGTGCCGCCCCAACGCAGTACATCCTCGCGACCCCGACCTCCGCGTCGACGCCCGCCCAAGCGCAGGCGCCGCATCAATCCCCTCATTCTCGGAATCGTGGCGATCGTCGTCGTCGTCGGCGCCATCGGCCTTGCGACGCGTGGCAGCGACGCCCCGGCGGCCAAGGCCACTGCCGACCCCGTCATCCCCACCGTTACGGCGGCGGCGGTCGATCTGGCGACCCAGCTGGGTCCGCGCGATCAGGAACTGGTGAGCATCGGGGCCAAGGGCGTCAGCATCCACCGCGCCGGGGGACGCCGAAAGGTCGTGGCCCTCACATTTGACGATGGCCCTGCCAAGGACACGCCGGCGATCCTCTCGATCCTCAAGCAGTACGACGTGCCGGCCACGTTCTTCGTGGTGGGGCAGGCGGTAAAGGAGTACCCGGGCATGGTGGCCCAGGAGATCGCACAGGGGCACCAGATTGGTGTCCACACATGGAGCCATCCCGACCTGACCAAGTTGCCGGCCGCCAAGCAGCAGCAGGAGATCGTGGACACCCAGAACGCGATCATCAGCGACAGCGGGGTGGCCAGCCGCCTGTTCCGCGCGCCGTATGGGGCCGTGGACCCATCGGTCATCGCCACGGCCGAGAAGAACAAGCTGCTCTCAGTGCTGTGGGAAGGCGACACCAACGACTGGCAGCGGCCTGACGTCAACACCATCGTGCAGCGCGTGGTGTCGGAGGTGACACCGGGCTCGATCATCCTCATGCACGACGGTGGAGGCGACCGCGCCAACACCGTGGCCGCGCTGCCCACCATCATCAAGGAACTCAAGAAGCAGGGCTACGGCTTCGCCACGGTGGGCGACCTTGTGGTGTCCGACCCGCCCGGCCCAAGCGACATGAGCGTGGACGGCAAGGGCGTCAGCGAGTAGACCCGAGGTCAGGCTGGCGGTGCCGCAGCCGCACGGATGGCGGCTGCAGACGACGATGCCGCGGCCACGGCCGCAGCGAGCGCAGTGACATTGCCGGCCTGCGCCGCATCGGCCGCGTTGCGCAGGGATCCGGCAAGGGCCACGTCAAGTGGGGCAATGGACTTGCGCTGCGTCTCAAGACGCTGATCATCAAGGCGCGCAGCCGACAGCTGCTGCGCCGCCCGCTCCGCGCGGTCCGCGGCGGCTGCAAGGCCGGGGGCGGCGGCCTTCGCCTGGGCGGCGGTGAGCCCACCGGGGAGCGCCGCAAAGCGAATGTCGGCAGCGCGTGCCGCCGCGACCGCCTCGCGCACGAGTGCCAGATAGTGCGACGGCGTCACCGTGGTGCCCGGCGCCACTGACTCGGTGGGCGTGGGGTCGGTGGTGTCGCCACATCCGGCGAGCGCACCCACGCCGAGCGCCGACGCGACGAGTGCCGTGGCGATCAGCCGGCGGATGGCAGCGCCTTCAGCTCGTTGAGAAGGGTGGTGGTGGCCGCCTGCAGGCCCGTGTGGCCAGGTGCCTCGATACCTGCGCGCACCTGACGCATGCTGGTGGCGATGGGACCCATGGCAGCGAGCAGACGCTTCTGCGTGGCAGCCAGTGACGGGTCGCCAAGGCGCAGTGCACCGAACCGCGTGATCTGCCGGGCCACGTCGTCGGTGAGCCCGACAATCTCCACCTGCTGTGGCTGGTCGGCGCCACCCTCGAGCACAGAGGTGGCCACCACGCCCATGCGCTCAGCCGGCTGCACGAGCGCAGACACCGCGTCAACGAACGCCGCCGGCGAGGTGGTCTGCGTGCGTGCGGTGTCATCGCCCGACCCGCACCCCGTCACTGCGAGTGCGACCATGGCAAGCACACCGACAGTGGTTCCCGCGCGCCCGATCATGGGCCAAAGACTAGGCGCCACAGCGGGCCACGGGACCAGCGGGGGTCGGTAGGCTCACCTCGCCCAACCACACGGAGCCATCCTTGACCCAGCCGGCATCGCCCGACCTCACCATCGCCACCATCCGCACGCTGGCAATTGACGCCATCAATGCGGCCAACTCGGGCCATCCCGGTGCCCCCATGGGCCTCGCGCCTGTTGCCTGGCGCCTCTTCGAGGGCCAGATGCGCTACGCCCCGGCAGACCCGGCGTGGCCCGACCGCGACCGCTTCGTGCTGTCGGCCGGCCACGCATCGGCACTGCTCTATGCGCTGCTGCACATCACCGGTTACGACGTGACCATTGACGACCTCAGGCAGTTCCGCCAGTGGGAGAGCCGCACCCCCGGCCACCCGGAGCGTGGCATCACCGCCGGCGTGGAGGTGACCACCGGGCCGCTGGGCCAGGGTGTGGGCGACGCCGTGGGCATGGCGCTGGCTGAGCGCATGCTGGCCGCCGAATTCAATCGACCCGGGCACGAGGTGGTGAACCACCACACATGGGCCATCT
>CAIPNN010000181.1 GCA_903866425.1 uncultured Actinomycetes bacterium | reverse complement strand
CTGCTGGTGGGTCTGGTGAGCGCGCTCATCTTCTGGGCGTACCTGGTCATGCTGTACCGCTTCGCCCCCAACGACGACGGGCTGCGATGGCGCAGTTCGGTGCTGGGCGCGCTCGTCGGCGTGGTGGGCTGGCTCATCGTGGCCAACCTCTTCCGCCTGTATGTCGACCACATCGGCTCGTACAACCGGGTGTACGGATCGCTCGGTGTGGTGGTGATCTTCCTGGTGTTTCTCTACCTCACGGGCCTCACGGTGCTCATCGGCGGCGAGACGAGCGCTGAGTTGCACGACCGGCGCCTGGCCGATCGCACCCGCGATCCCGTGGCGCCGGCCTTCCCCTAGGTCGCCACACCTCGCCGACGCAGGATCCGCCTGATCGGCTCATCGATCCACCAGATGAGCAGGCACCAGCCACCCAGGAGCCCGGCGAAGGGGATGGCCAGAAGGAACACGACGACGCTCAGCACGGCGGAGGTCGGCAGCGCGCCTGTCACTTCGCGTGCGAGCAAGCCGAGCGTCAGGCTTGCGAGCGCCATCAGGCCCGCATACACCGCGACGGTGACGTACGAGTGCGTGTCGGAGGTGAAGAACTCCAGGCCGAACGGCAGCAGACACACCACGGCGAGAAACGCCATGTTGAAGATGAACGCCCGCTTGGGTGTCGTCTCGGGCAGCTGCCGGAAGATGTCGTGGTGGTGCGTCCAGAAGATCACGATCACCGCGAAGGTGATGAGGAAGTAGATGATGGCGGGCAAGGTCACGTTGACGAATGCGTGCCCCATCGACTCACCCGGCGCCGGCGTCGGGGTGCCGATACGCAGCACCATCAGTGTGATGGCCACGGCGAGGACGGCATCAGAGAAGGCCTCCAGACGGCGGGTGCTGATGCCGCCGGATGTCACGTCACACCTGGCATGTCGGGCACCAGTAGGTCGTGCGATTGCCGTCGCCCTGCCCACGGCTGCGGACGGGCGTGCCGCACGTCCGGCACGGGCGGCCCCTGCGGCTGTACACCCACGTGCCCTGCGGCCGTCCCCGGGTGGCCATCGGCGTGCGGTACGTGGTGATGCGTCCACCATCGCGCACCCCCTTGGCCAGTAGCTCCGCGCCGATACGGCCGATTGCGCGGCACTCGTCCTCGGTGAGTGATGCCACCGGCCGCCACGGGTCGATGCCGGCCAGAAAGAGCGTCTCGCTCTTGTAGACGTTGCCGATGCCGCTCATCACCCGCTGGTCCATCACGGCATCGCCAACGGTGCGGGTGGGCTCCACGGCCAGCAGGCGCATGCCGATGGCCTCGGGGTCGGCGTCGTCGCCCAGCAGGTCGGGGCCGACGGCGGCGATGCGGGGCAGGGGCTCGCCCGGCTCGAGAAGGCGCATCACAGGGCCGCGATATTGGGCCACGATCGCCTGATCGGTGTGCAGCGCCAGCCACAGGCCCGCCCGTGGGATGTCGGCGCCGGCGGGGAATGCGCGCCACTTGCCGCTCATCTGCAGATGCGAGTGCAGCACCCGCCCGCTCTGGAAGCGGAAGAGGTGGTGCTTGCCGCGGGCCTCCATGTGGTCGAGCGTGTCACCCGCCAACCGCTCGGCGATGCGCTGCGGCGCCAACCTGGGCTCAGGCGCCTCCACCATCGTGAGCGGCTGGCCGGCGATGGCGTCGGTCAGCACGATCGCGTTTCGGTGGCTCACCTGCCCCTCGGGCATCAGTCACCCGCCTCGAGGCCGCGCAGGCCCATGCGGAAACCGGCGCGCTCCATCGCCGGTCGCACGGTGGCGTCGGACGACGGACCGCCATCAATGCGCTCAATGCGCAATCGGCGTGCACGATCGGCCCCGACCCAGGTCACCAGCGCGCGGAGCGCGGGCTCCAGGAATGGGTGGTCTGCATCGACGAGGGTGGTGAGCGTCTTGCCGCCGCGCTCCACGTGCGCAACGGGCACGCCATCCGCCAGCACGACCTGTGCGCCGAACACGCGGGCTGGTGACCTGCCCCCCTCGCGCTTCGGCCAGGGAAGAGCGGCACCGTACGGCTGCGCGGGGTCGGCGGCACCCAGAATGAGCACGTCGGGCTCCTCGTCCTCCAGACGGTCCACGCGCAGGTCGCGCAGGCGGTCAATCGCACCTGGCAGTGCGAACTGCGCACCGCCGAGGCCTTCAACGAAGTATCCACGGCGGCAGAGCCCAAGGGTTTCCATCTGGCCGAACTCGGGATACACGGCGCTGAACCCACCTGGGATGCCCTCGCCCAGTACTGCACCACGGGTGACGATGCCGTGGCGGTCGATGAGGATCTCGGCAAGCGCACGGCGGCGTTCGGCCACTGAGGGCGCGCGGTCGAATAGCGGCGCGGTTGACGACCAGCGACCGGCGGCTGTGGCCGTGCGCGACGCTCTGGCGGTGCGGCTGCGACCCCACGTGCGGCCACCACGACCGATACGCGGGCTCTGCGACCGCTGCTGCGCCGCGGCCCGTGGGCCTGCGCGAAGGGGCGACCACAGGTCGTTGGTGACCTCGCCGGCCCACACCAGATGCCACAGCGCGGCCACGGCCTCGTCGCGCGGCGCGCCCGATGCATCCAGCAGGTCTTCCATGAACTGCGCGCCCATTGCGAGTGCAGCGCGGATGCGCTCAGCGGCCTCGCCCTCCGGTGCGGCGTCGGCAGGCGGTGGCCCGAACACCCCGGCGTCTTCGCGCAGGTAGATGGCAACGCGGCCACCACCACCGCTTCCCATGCTGCCCGCGCCCACCCATGTGATTTCACCTGCAGCGGCCAGCTGGTCGAGCCATGCCGGGGAGTACGACCCGAGCCTGCGTGGGAATGTCTCGGCCTCCCACTGCGCAGCGGGCAGCGCGATGCCCTGCAGGCCGCTGATGGCATCGCGCAGTGCGTCGGGGCCGGGTGGCTGGTCGGGGCGGTCGATGCGCTGCCACTGGGGCAGGAACCGCGCGAGCACCTCTGGGTCGGTGGGCTCTACCTCGCGGCGAAGCCGTGCCATCGACATACGCCTGAGGCGCCTGAGCACCTCGGGGTCGCACCACTCGTCGCCCTGGCCGCCGGGGCGCATCTGCCCACGCACCAACAGGCCTTCGGCCTCCATCAGTGCGAGGGTCTCCTGGGTGAGGCCCGGCGATGCCCCAAGGCGCGCGGCGGCATCGCCGGCGCGGAACGGCCCATGGGTGCGCGCATAGCGGGCGAGCAGGCTTTCGAATGCCCGCGGTACGGGCTCGAGGAATGCGTCGGGAAGCCCCGCCTCGGGCATCACGCCCAGCCCGTCGCGATAGCGCCCGGCGTCCTCGCCCGCAATCAGGCGCTCCTCGCCGGCCACCCGCGCTCGCGCGGCACGTCGCTCCCGCAGCAGCACCTCCAGATGCGCGTCGAGCGCCGCCGGGTCGTCAAGGCGCAGGCGCACCTCGTCCTCGCTCAGGTCGCCAAGGCGGCGCAGCAGGTCGTGCACGCCATCAGCGCCCCGGGCCTTCCGCTCGGGATCGAGGCCCTGCAATTGCATCTCGAGGTCATCAAGTGCTTCGGGATCGATGAGGTCGCGCAGCTCGTCCTGCCCGAGCAGCTCGCGCAGCAGATCGCGGTCGAGTGCCAGCGCCTGCGCCCGGCGCTCGGCCACGGGGGTGTCGTCGTCGTACATGTACGACGCCACGTACTCGAACAGCAGCGAGCCGGCGAAGGGCGATGCGTTGTCGGTCTCCACCTCGGTCACCGCGATCTCACGGCTGCCGATGCGCGTGAGCAGGTCTCTGAGCGCCGGGAGGTCAAACCAGTCGTTCAGGCACTCCCGGTATGTCTCGAGGATGACGGGGAACGAGCCGAAGCGGCGCGCCACCTCAAGCAGGCTGCTGGCCTTCAGGCGCTGCTGCCACAGGGGGGTGCGGCGACCCGGGTGGCGGCGGGGGATGAGCAGCGCACGCGAGGCGTTCTCGCGGAATCGCGACCCGAACAGTGCGGTGCCGCCCAATTCGCCAAGGATGAGGTCTTCAAGGTCATCGGGGCTCGGGATGAGCACGTCGGTGGGCGGCAGGGTGTCGCCGTCCACCAGGTGGCAGGCGATGCCGTCGTCGCTCCAGATCACGTGCGGATCGGTGCCCGCGAACTCGCGCAGGCGCGCCTGCACGGCGAGTGCCCACGGCGCATGCACGCGGGCACCGAAGGGGGAGAGGATGCACAGGCGCCAGTCGCCGATCTCGTCGCGGAAGCGCTCCACCACGATTCCGAGGTCACTCGGCACGGTGCCGGTGGCCTCCGCCTGATCCTTGACGTACTGGATGAGGTTCTGCGCCGCGCGGTCATCAAAGCGCGAGTCGGTCTTGAGGCGTGCCGTCGCGTCGGCCGGGTCGGCCGCGGCGATCTCGCGCGCCATGCGCCCCACGGCCGCGCCCAGTTCATAGGGCCTGCCCACGCCCTCGCCGCGCCAGAACGGCACGGCACCCGGAGCGCCGGGCGCGGGGGACACCAGCACGCGGTCGCGGGTGATCTGCTCGATGCGCCATGTGGACGCGCCCAGCATGAATGCCTGGCCCGGCCGGGCCTCGTACACCATCTCCTCGTCCAGCTCGCCCACGCGCGTCCGCCCGTCGGCCAGGAACACGCCGAACAGCCCGCGGTCGGGGATGGTGCCCGCGTTCTCGACGGCCAGGCGCCGCGCGCCATCGCGCCCGCGCACCGTGCCCTCGGCGCGG
>CAIPNN010000180.1 GCA_903866425.1 uncultured Actinomycetes bacterium | reverse complement strand
CGCGGGTCGGCCACCAGCGCCTCGCCTGCGGCGCGGTCGCCCAGCACCGTGCAGAGCATTTCGCGGGGCAGCCCCGCCTCCCACAGAATCGCCGCAAGGGCCAGGCCCGACAGCGGCGCGCGCCCCGCGGGCTTCAGCACCACGGGTGCGCCCACGGCCACCGCCGGGCCCAGCTTGTGGGCCACGAGGTTGAGCGGGAAGTTGAACGGCGTGATGGCCGCGATCACCCCATGCGGCTCGCGCATCGTGAAACCCAGCAGGCCCGCGCCGGCGTCGCTGGCGTCCATGGGAATCATCTCGCCCGCCATCGTGCGGGCCACCGCAGCCGAGAACGCCAAGGTGTCAACGCACCGGGCCACTTCGCCCCGCGCCTGCGTCAGGGGCTTGCCGGCCTCGGCCGCGATGATGTGGGCCAGCACGTCGGTGCGCTCGCGCACCAGTGCCGATGCCCGGTCGAGAATGCGCGCCCGCTCAGCAGCGGAGTGCCCAGTCCCCAGCGCCCCCACGGCCACGGTCACCGCGCGATCGACGGCCTCAGGACCGCTCTCCGCTACCACCGCCACCTCGTCGCCGTCATACGGCGAGACGATCACGCGGTCGCCCGTTCCGGGCAGCGCCTCGTCGCCGGCCATGCCGTGCACGGGGATCCACTGGGGAATGTCAACGCGGGACATGCGCGGCAGGCTACCCCTGCGGCCGCGCCGAATATGGAGGTTCATGCCACCCCTGCTGCCAGAACACGTGCAGGCCGACCCCGTTGGCGCACTCACCGCGTGGGTTGACGAGGCGCGTGCCAGCGCCCAACCGCAGCCCACCGCGATGGCGCTGGCCACGGCGGGGCTCGACGGGCGCCCGTCCGTGCGCATGGTGTTCCTGCGCGAATGGGGCGCCACCGGAGTGGGGTGGCTCACCGATGGCCATTCCGGCAAAGCGCGTGACATCAGCGAGCGTGCTGACGTGGCCGGCGTGCTGTTCTGGCCCGGCCTCGGCCGCCAGGTGCGCGTTGAGGGCACCGTGCGCCTGATGGAACGGCGCGAGGTGAATGACCTGTTCGCCCGGCGCCGGCCCGAAACCCAGGCGGCTGCATGGGCCTGGTATCAGGGCGAACCACTCGACACCCGCGCCGACCTCATCAGGCGCCTTGCCGCCGCGCGCGCCGACGACCTGCCGCCCGGCGCACCCCCGGCGTGGGTGGGCCATCGGCTTGAACCCCGATCAATCGAGTTCTGGCAGGAAGACCCCGACGGCCTGCACGACCGCCTGCTGGCGCGGCGTTCGGGCACGGGATGGACTGTGCGGCGCCTGGCGCCATAGGCGCCCACGACCTTGTAGCCTGCGCACACAACGCCATGGGTGGTGGTTTAGGGAAGCCGGTGTGATTCCGGCGCGGTCCCGCCACTGTGAACCGTGAGCGTCTCCACACGGCGAAAGCCAGCCACTGGGAAACCGGGAAGGTCGTGGGGGCGTGATGACCGGAAGCCAGGAGACCTGCCTCCGCCCTCGGCACCAACGACCTTCGGCGAAGAGGTGACGGTGCATCGGGATCCCTCGGGGACCCACATGAAGGATCCCGCGTCCGGCGCTCCGGTGGCCCGTGTGCGCGACCTCGCCTTCGCCTATGGCGGCAGCAGCCAGCCCGCGCTGCGTGGCGTGACCCTCGACGTGTATGCCGGCGAGGTGCTGGTGATCGAAGGGCCGTCGGGTGGCGGCAAGAGCACCCTGCTGCGTGCGCTTGCCGGCCTGGTGCCCGACTTCCACGGCGGTGCCGTCTCCGGCTCTGTTGAGGTTTGCGGCCACGATGCCCTGGCCACGCCCCCTGCCGCACTCGGTGGCGCAGTGGGCATGGTGTTCCAGGACCCTGAGGCCCAGGCCGTGATGGGCACGGTCGACCGCGACGTGGCGTTTGGCCCGCAGAACGCCGGCCTGCCCGCCGACGAGATCGTGCGCCGGGTGCAGCAGGCGCTGACAGACGCCGGTGCCGCGCACCTGGCCGGCCGCCGCATTGATGAACTGAGTTCCGGCGAGCGTCAGCGCGTGGCCATCGCCGGCGTGCTGGCACGCGAGCCCCGTCTGCTGGTGCTCGACGAGCCCACATCGCAACTCGACCACGATGCGGCGGCAGCACTGGCAGCCACCCTGCGTCGTCTGGCCGACCGCGGCACTGCCGTGGTCATCGCCGAGCACCGCGGCGAGCGCGTGCGCCCCATTGCCGATCGCGTCCTCGCCGTCACCGACGGCCTGCTCGGACCGGCAGCGCCGCCGGACGACGACGCGCTGGCACTCGCGCCGGCATGCGAGGTGCCCGGGCCACCGGCCGTGCGCATCCTCGGCATCGACGCCGGGCACGGCGAGCGCCGCGTGATGACCGACGCATCAATGGCACTCGTTGGTGGCCGCGTCACCGCGCTGGTCGGCCCAAACGGCAGCGGCAAGACCACCCTGCTGCGCGTGCTTGCGGGCCTGCACTGCCCCGACGCCGGCTGCGTGATGCTCGGTGACGACGACGTGTCGGCCCTGCCGCCTGAGTTGCGCTTCCCGCGCCTGGGTCTGGTGCCGCAGGATCCAGGCAGGCATCTGCTCACCGAGACCATCGCCGACGAGATCGGCGTGGCCCTCACCTCACTGGGTGTTGAGGGCGACGCCCGCAGCGCACGCATTCTCGATGCCGCGCGCGACATGGGGCTCGACCACATGCTGGAGCGCCACCCGCTCGATCTCAGCGTGGGCGAACGCGAGCGCGTTGCCCTGGCCTCCATTCTCGTGGCCCGGCCCCAGGTGCTGGTGCTCGACGAGCCCACCCGCGGCATGGACCCGGCCCGCAAGCGCGACCTCGCCCGAATCATCCGCAGCCGCGCCGCCGATGGCGTGGCGGTGCTGGTGGCCACGCACGACGGACCCTTCGCCATGGCAGCTGCTGACGAGGTGCTGGTGATGCGCACGGGTGGCCCGGTGCCGGGCGAGCTGCCGCCCGCCGCGATCGTCACCGCATGAGCGCCGCGTCAATCGTGCTGCTCTCGGCCCTGGCCCTGCTGCTGGTGGGCTGGGCGGCATGGGAGCGCGGGCCGGGTGGCCCGAAGATGGTGGCCCTCACGGCCACGCTGGGTGCCGCCACTGCCGCCGGGCGCGTGCTGTTCGCGGCCGTGCCGTCGGTGAAGCCCGTCACCACCATGTGTCTGGTGGCCGGTGCTGCGCTCGGCGCCCGCGCAGGCATGGCCGTGGGTGCGCTTGCTGCCCTCATCTCAAACGCCTTCCTGGGCCAGGGCCCGTGGACCCCGGCACAGATGCTGTTGTGGGGGGCCGTCGGCGCATCGGGCGCGCTGTTCCGCCCCGCAACCCGCACGCGCATCGGGCTGGCCTGCATCGCAGGCGCCTGGGGATTCGTGTTCGGCTGGGCGATGAACCTGTGGTTCCTCGCCACCTTCGGCCCCGAGGTGTCATGGGCCGCCTTCATTACCGCCTGCATCGCGAGCGCGTGGTTCGACATCGCCGCCGCAGTGGGCAACGTGGTCTTCGCGCTCATCATCGGGCCCGCGCTCTACCGCCTGCTGGCCAGATACGCCGCGCGGGTGAAGGTGAGCACCAGCGTGGTGCCCGGAGCGGGCTAGGCCCCGGCCAGATCCCGGGCCCGAGCGCGCAGGGCACCATGGGCCCGCGCGGCCCGCTCGGCCTCGCGGGCGCTCCAGCCCCGGGCCTCCTCAACCGCAACCTCGCACCCGGCGACCATGGCCTCGGTCTCCCCCGG
>CAIPNN010000179.1 GCA_903866425.1 uncultured Actinomycetes bacterium | reverse complement strand
TGTTCATGCACGTCTTCACCCTTGTCTTCGTGACGGTGGTGCTGCTGTTCATCAACGTGCCGCTCACCGTGCTTGCCCTGCTCATGGGCCCAGCACTCGCGCTGGTGGCCGTGCGGTCGAGCAAGCGCACCCACCCGGTACTGGTGGACGTGCAGCAGAAAGAGGCCGACGTCACCCAGACCGCCGAGGAGAGCATCGCCGGCATCCGCGTGGTGAAGGCCTTCGGCCAGGAGGTGGCGCAGGCCGACCGCTTCTCGGTGCGCGCCAGTGCCGAGTTCAGCCGCAGCATGGACGCCGCCCGCCTGCAGAGCTTCTACCAGTCGCTCATGGGGTTCCTGCCCGTGGTGGGCGTGGCCGTGGTCATCGCCGCGGGTGGCGTGCTCACCATCAATGGCGTGCTGACCCTCGGCGAGTTCGTCCAGTTCTATCTGTACCTCGCCCTGCTGGTGTTCCCGTTCCGAAGCATCGGCATGCTCATCGGCAATGCCCAGCGCGCGGCCGCGAGCGGCCAGCGGGTGTTTGAGATCCTCGACACCGAACCCGAGATCGTGCAGAGCGCCACTCCGGTGCCCCTGCCCGAGGACGGCGGCGGTGCGGTGCGCATTGAGGGCGTCACCTTCGGGTACGACCCCGACCGCCCCGTGCTGCGCGATGTGAATCTCGACATCGCCGCAGGCCGGGTGGTGGCCATCATCGGCGCCACTGGATCGGGCAAGAGCACCATCACCCAACTCATTCCGCGCTACTACGACCCGCAGGTGGGCCGGGTGCTGCTGGATGGCGTCGACGTGAAAGATGCCGCGTTGGATGACGTGCGCCGGGCCGTGGGCATGGTGGGTCAGGAGCCCTTCCTCTTCAGCGACACCGTGCGCGCCAACATCGCCTTCGGGCGCCCCGAGGCCACCGACGAGGAGGTGTTCCTCGCCGCCCGCCAGGCCCAGGCTGATGCCTTCATCCGCGCCCTCCCCGAGGGCTACGACACCGTGGTGGGCGAGCGCGGATTCACGCTGTCGGGTGGGCAGCGCCAACGTGTTGCCATTGCCCGCGCCTTTCTTGTTGACCCACGGGTGCTGGTGCTTGATGAAGCCACCGCATCGGTGGATGCCTCAACCGAGCGCGAGATCTCCCGCGCCCTGCAGCAGGTGATGGAGGGACGCACCACCATCATCATCGCCCACCGCCTCAGCACCATCAGCCTGGCTGACGAGATCGTGCTGGTGGACGACGGCCGCATCGCCGACCGTGGGACGCACGACGAACTCTTTGCCCGCAGCGCCCTGTACCGCGAGATCCACGATCAGGGCCTGGCGCGCCCCGATGAGCTCGTGGCGAGAGACGCCTGATGAGCTCGCGGCCGGTGGGCCACGGGAACGCCGGCGGCATGCTGGGGCCGGTGCGCGACGAGGAGGACGAGCCCCGCCCCAACACGCGCCCGAAGCGCAACTTCCGCCGCCTGGTGCCCTACTTCAAGCCGTACCGCCGGCGCGTGCTGTGGACCATTGCCCTCATGCTGCTGGTCACCGCGGCGGGCCTCGCCGGCCCCGCGCTCGCGCAGGTGGCCATTGACGACGGCATCCAGCAGGGGTCGGTCACCGCCCTCATGATCATCGTGAGTGTGTTCGTGGTGATCGGCCTCATCGGCTGGATCGCCGGCTACTGGCAGTCATACCTGTCGTCGTGGGTGGGTGAGCGCGTGCTGCTTGACCTCCGCCGACAGCTGTTTCGCCACATGATGCGGCTCGAGCTGGGCCACCACGAGCGCACCCCCACGGGTCGCAGCGTGAGCCGCCTCACGTCCGATATCCAGGCGATCAACCAACTGGTGGTGGAGGGCGCCACGTCGCTGGTGATCAACGGCCTGTCGCTCATCGGCGTGATCATCATCCTGATGGTCTACGACTGGAAGCTGGCAATCGCGGCATTCGCCATCTTCCCCATCCTCGCGCTCGGTACATGGTGGTTCCGTGTACGCGCCACCGCGGCCTACCGCCTCACCCGCGAGCGCGTGGCCAGCGTGCTGACGGTGCTGCAGGAGAACCTCTCGGGCATTCGCGTGGTGCAGGCCAACGGGCGCCAGGACGAAGCCCGTCGCCGTTTTCGCGAGGCCAACGCCGACTACCGGTCGGCCAACATGAGCACCATCAACATCTCGGGCCTGTACTTCCCGGGTGTGGAACTGCTGGCCGCGCTCGGCACCGCGCTCATCCTCTGGTACGGCGGCAGCCGCGTGCTCAACGACGACCTGAGCGTGGGCGTGATGGTCGCGTTCATCGGCTACCTGGCGTCATTCTTCGATCCCATCCAGCAGCTGTCCCAGCTGTACAACACGTTCCAGTCGGCGATGGCAGCCCTCGAGAAGATCTTCGGAGTTCTCGAGACCGACCCGCGCATCAGCGACCGCAACGAGGCGGTTGACCTGCCAGACGTCGCCGGGCGTGTGCGCCTCGACCACGTGTCGTTCGGGTACGGACGTGAGTACGTCATCCGCGACGTCAGCATTGATATCGAGCCGGGCACCACCGTGGCGCTCGTGGGTGCCACGGGTGCCGGCAAGAGCACGCTCGCCAAGCTCATCGCCCGCCTGTACGACCCCGACGAGGGTGTGGTGTCGATTGACGGCATCGACCTGCGCGACGTGCGCGAAGAGTCGCTGCGCTCCGAGATGGGCATCGTGCCGCAGGAGGGCCACCTGTTCAGCGGCACCATCGCCGACAACGTGCGGTTCGCCCACCCACTGGCGAGCGATGACGACGTCCGGCGCGCCCTCGACGCCGTTGGTGCACTCGAGTTCGTGGACGGCCTCCCCGACGGCATGAACACCGACGTGCAGGAGCGCGGTGCACGCCTCAGCGCCGGCCAGCGCCAGCTCATCTGCTTTGCCCGCGCCCTGGTGGCCGACCCACGGCTCATCATCCTTGACGAAGCCACCTCATCCATCGACATCGGCACCGAGCGGCGCATCGAAGAGGCACTCGACCGCCTGCTGGTGGGCCGCACCGCGGTGGTCATCGCGCACCGCCTCTCAACCATCCGCCGCGCCGACCGCATTCTGGTGGTGCAGGACGGTCAGATTGCCGAGCAGGGAAGCCACGACGAGCTGATGCGCGCGGGTGGCCAGTACGCCGGCCTCTACGCAGATTGGGAGCAGGCCGCGGGCGCTGCCCACGAGTGATCGGGCCAATTGCGTGTGCTACCTTGCCCCGGCCGTGAGGCGGTGGGGGATCGTCTAGCTGGTAGGACACTGGGTTCTGGTCCCAGGAGCGGGGGTTCGAGTCCTCCTCCCCCAGTGAGTCCTCGTCCGAGGTTCTCACGGCGAACATGCAGTACCAAGTAGGTCCACGTGGCGCATTCGTCTAGGGGCCTAGGACGCCGCCCTCTCACGGCGGTAACACGGGTTCAAATCCCGTATGCGCTACTCACACGATGCGGCCCAAGTGGCCGCATCGGTCGTTGTGCGGGCAATGGGCCGACGTGCGTGTGGCACCCTCCCGCCGGTGAGTGACGAGGCCCCCGGCGCATTGGGCGCACGCCAGCTGCTGCGCGATCGCAATGTGTCACGCCTTCTGGGATCGCAGCTGCTCAGCACGCTCACCTTCGGCGTGGTGGCAGCGGCCCTCGGCTGGCAGGCATATGAGCGGACCGGCAGCCCGCTCACGCTGGGCCTCATCGGTCTGGCCGAATTCATCCCCGCGCTCATCTTCGCGCTGCCCGCCGGCCAGATGGCCGACCGTCTTGATCGACGCAAGGTCACCGGCGCAGGCATGGGAATCGTCGTCCTCATGTCCATCGCGCTGGCACTCGACGCGGCGGCCGGTGACACCTCTGCCCTCCCCCTGTACTTCCTGGCCGCGGGGCTCGGGGCCGGGCGCGCGTTCGCAAGCGCCGCCTTCTCGCCCATGCTCGCTGCTGCGGTGGCGGCCCGCGACCTGCCGCGCACCATGGCCATGTCGTCATCCACCTGGCAGGGCGCGCTCATTTTCGGGCCCTTCATCGGGGGAGTGCTGCAGGCCACCGGCAACGTGGTGCCCTACCTGTTCGCCGCCGTCGTTGACTTCGTCGGGGTCCTTCTGGTGCTGGGCGTCTCGCGCGAAGTGGGCACCGCACACCGTGCATCGGTGTCGGGCCCACCCACCATGCGCGATGCCACAGCGGGCCTGCGTCTCATCTTCGCCACGCCCGCCCTCCTCGGGGCCATCAGCCTCGACCTCGTCGCCGTGCTGTTCGGCGGCGCAACGGCGCTGCTGCCGATCATCGCGAGCACGATCCTCGACGTGGGTGCCGTGGGCTACGGGGTGCTGCGGGCCGCGCCAGGTATCGGCGCTGTCGTCGTGGGCGTGCTCTTGTCGAGCAGACCCATCCGGCGCAAGGTGGGGCCGATCCTGCTCGCGTCGGTGGCGTTTTTCGGCGTGTTCACCATCCTGCTCGGCGTGAGCGACTCGTTCTGGCTGACGTTCGGCGCCCTCGTCCTGCTGTCGGCCAGCGACATGGTGAGCGTGTTCATCAGGTCAACGCTCGCACCGCTGCTCACCCCCGCCCACCTGCGCGGCCGGGTGGTGGCCGTGGAGCGGGTATTCGTTGGCGCATCCAACGAGCTCGGTGCATTTGAAAGCGGGCTGCTTGCGCAGTTCATCGGCACAGCGGGCTCAATCGTGCTGGGCGGGGCGCTCTCCATCGCTGCCGCCGGTCTCTGGGCCGTCTTCTTCCCCGGCCTTCGGAACATCAACCGCTTCGAGGAGATCACGGCGGCAACTGACCCTGACGCGGGCCGTGCCTAGGCGGCCAGTGCACCCCTGATGAGCTGCGCCGTCTTCACCGGGTGCTGCAGCAGGAAGAAATGCCCGCCAAACTCGACAGGCACGATGTCCATGCGGTGGCCATAGCGCTCGACGGCCGTCTGCGACAGCAGCGCGGCGGCGGCAAAGACCTTGACCGACAACGCAAGGGCGTCGGCACGG
>CAIPNN010000178.1 GCA_903866425.1 uncultured Actinomycetes bacterium | reverse complement strand
GTTCCGATGCGCTTGAACACGACCACGCCACCCGTATTCCACACCAGCTCGAAGTCAGGTCGCGTGGCCACGTCGTCAAGCGCCATCTGGAAGCCCTTGGGGTTGAGGCGGTCGTACAGATCGGGGCGGGTGCGATCGACGATGACCCACTCGGCATCGCCGATGGCCGGGAACACCAGAATGCGTGTCCGCGACGACAGGTGGCCGCCGGGGTTGTTCCCGGCAGAGACGATCGCCCCGTCGGGAATGAGCGCGGCTGCGCGGTCGAGCGCCGATGCAACCGGTGCGGGCTCGTACTGCGCGAGCCGGTGCGGCGAGGCCGCTGACAGCCCGCTGAACCAGGGCAACGGGCCCTTCACCACCGTGGCGATGACCCCGGCCGTCACCAGCACCACGGCCATCCCAGCCGACGCACGGGTCCAGTCGGTGAGCCATGCGGGACGCCGTCGGTCGCGCAGATTCGCAAGCCCCAGCAGCGCCGCGGCAATCAGGTACGGGCTCGGCACCGCCGCGTAGTGGAACTCCACCGAGTAGTTGGGCCACCACGCGGCCAGCATGTTCATGAAGATGTCGGGCAGTGCACACAGGGCAAGCCACGGCGCGGCAAGAGGCAGGAACAACAAGGGCAGCAGCAGGATGACCAGGTAGGCGATGCGCCCGCCGGTGCCAAGCGTGGTGACCAGATCGACCGGATGGGTAATGGCACCGATGACGGCCTTGGCGGGCGTACTGCCGAACTGCCCGTACCGCTGCTCAAATGGTGCGGGCAACCCGTTGCCGGCACCCGGGATGATCACGAACACGGCGATCGCGGTCCAGGCCAGCGCCACCACCGCCACCACTGCACCCGCGATGCGTCGGCGATGGCGGATGACCATCCACAGACCCAGCAGCGCGATGCTGAGGCCCACCTGCTCCTTCGACAGCAGCGCCAGTCCAACCGTGATTCCGAGTACCCAGTTGTGCCGGGTCTCGGCAGCCCAGATGGCGTACATGATGAGCGGGGCGGCCAGCGTGACCGCATGCAGGTCGGTGAGCACCGCCCACTGCAGCGGCACGTACAGCAGGTACATCGCCGCACCGGCCACTGCCAGACGGTCATCGCGCAGCCAGAGACGGGCGAGCCAGAACGCCGGGAGCGCCCCGGCGGCCACGATCACCGCCTGCGCCACCAGAATGGGGACCGGCGATGTGGTGATCCACTGCAACGGCACGAACACCACAAGCAGCGGGTCGACATGTGACGCCAGACGGCTCACCTGATCGCCCGCCTGGTTGGTGGCCAGCAGGAAGTCGCCCTGCCCGGTGTTCCAGATGGCCTGGATCATGTTGCCGAGGTCGAAGCGGGCGGTCCACCAGGCCTCATGGCGGGCCACGGCGTACCACGAGAACACCCCGGCCCACGTGGCGGCCATCACCCACACCACGAGGCGCGGGATGTCACGCACGATCGGGTGCTCGCGTACGCGGGTGGTGAGCGGGTCGGTGCTCACACCCGACCAGCCCTGCGACCCCATGCTGCCGCCAGCGACACGAACACCAGCTCAACCACGATGAGCAGCAGGCGCGAGATGACCGACAGGGCGATTGCCACCTCGCCCGGGACCTGTCGCGAAAGCACAAGCGCGAAGATGGCATCACGCACACCGAGGCCAGACGGCACCACGAACACCAGCATCGAGATGACAAAGGCCAGCAGGAACCCGCTGGCCACACCCACGGGGTCGCCGATGGCGGGTCCACCGATGCCCCGCATCATCGCCCACACCCCGAAGGCGAGCAGTGCCGAGGTGACCAGGTACCAGCCCATCATCAGGATGACGCGCCGGAAGGGCAGGAGCGCACCGAGTGGCGCCCGCTTTGCCTTGGCCAGCAGCCAGGTGGACGCGGGCCCGAACACCCGGGGGTGCATGAGCAGGGTCACCAGCGGCACACCGAGCACCAGCCATGCCGCCGGGCCCACCGCGCTGCTGCTGCCGATGTCGAGCAGCGACACCACGGCCAGCATGGCTGCCGCGGCAAGCGCGATGATCTGCTCGTAGGTCGTGGCCGCCAGCGTCACCATGCGGGGCACACCATGGGCCTGCGCCATCACGGCGCGGCCAACCACCATCAGCAGGTTGCCGGGCACGTACCGGCCGAGCAGCGACTTGGCCCACGCGCCCACTGTGGCGCGCACCGGCGGGGCAGGCCGGTGCAGGCCACCGAGGATCGCCTCGTACGCCAAGGCCGACAGGCACAGCGAAACGAATACCAGCACGGCGCCGAGCGCCAGCCAGCCGAAGGACGGCTGCCAGTCGAACGTGGTGATGACATCCCACGCACCGAAGACAGTCCACGCAAGCGCGGCGATGATGAGCAGCCCGGCCACCAGGCCAAGCGCGCGCATGAGGTTTCGGCGCTCGGTCACCGTCGCCGCGCCTCGATGGCGTCGGCGAGCGGGCGGGCCACGGCCGCGGGCGTGCCGATCTCCTCGTAGCGGCGGCGTGCGCCCTCACCGAGGCGGGCACGCAGCGCGGGGTCGGCGGCCAGTGTGCACAGGGCCTCAGCAAGGGCACCGGGATCGCCTGCGGGAACCAGCCAGCCGCTCTCGCCATGCACCAGCGCCTCGCGGATACCGGGTGTGTCGGCGGTCACCACCGGGCGGGCGGCGGCCATGGCCTGAAAGACCTTGTTGGGAATCACGCGTGAGGCCTTGTCGCTTCGGCCGAACACGCCAAGCACCACTGCGCTCGCAGCCACCTCGCCGGCCAACTGCGCGTAGGGCACCCATGGCACGTGCTGCAGGTGCGGTGGTGGATCGCGGCGGATCTCGTCGGCGAGCCATGCATCCAGCTGCCCGGTGCCCACCAGGCGGATGGGCGGCACCCCCGGGCGGCGGGCGGCATCGACGATGACATCAAGACCGTGCATGGGCGAGAGCTTTCCGTACCAGAGCACCTGTACGGGGCCATCTGGTTGCGGCGATGGGGGGAACGCGCCCGGCTCGGCACCCACCGGAGCCACCACCAGACGCGACGGCGCCACGCCGAAGCGCGCGGTCATGAACTCGGCGTTGGCCCGGGTGTCGCACAGCACGATGTCGGCCACGTGCAGCGTGGTGCGGTCAATGCCCGCAAGTACAGCGCCACCCGTGCGGCCCACGCGGCCGCGGTCGCCGGCGAGGGTGTCGGTGAGCGAGATCATCATGTCGACCACCAGCAGGGCCCGATGGCGCCGTGCCACCACCCAGGCGGGTACCGCATCGGGCTGCGCGGGGTATCCGGCGACCACGGCGTCGGGGTGACCGTCGGGGTGACGCTGCACGGCGAGGCCCGCCCACGCGCCCGCGTACGACGCGCCGGCCTTCGCAAGGCTCACCGGCGACAGGAACCCGCCGGCCTTGTGGGTGGTGCGCTCCCACACCGCACGGTGGCGCTCGCTCACCTGCACGCCCAGCGCGCGCAGCCCATCCACCAGCACGCGGGTACGCGGATAGTCGCGCTCGTACGTGCCCACCCACTCAACTCGCAGCGGGCGCGTCACCCGTCGATGATGCGCTCGATGCGCGATGCCGCCTCGTCTTCCTCGCTGCGCAGTCGCCCGCGTTGGATGAGTTCGCTCACCAGACCGATGGTGAACAACTGGATACCCACCACGATCAGCAGCACGGCGAGAATGAGCAATGGGCGGCCGCCAATGGCCTCACCGAGGATCTTGATGACGGTGAGGTAGATGCCGATGATGACGCCGATGGCGAACAACAGCAGCCCCGCACCGCCGAACAGGTGCATGGGGCGGTGCCGGTACCGGCCGACGATCGAGATGGTGACCAGGTCGAGCAGGCCACGCAGGTAGCGCTCGAACCCGTACTTGCTCGTGCCGTGCTTGCGCGCCCGGTGGTTCACCGGAATCTCGACGACCTTGAACCCCTCCGACGCCGCGATGGCGGGGATGAAGCGGTACATCTCGCCCGGGATCGCGAGGGAGTGCACCACGTTGGCCCGATATGCCTTGAACCCGCAGTTCAGGTCGTGCAGCTCAAGGCCCGATGCCTTGCGGGCCATGGCGTTGAAGAACTTCGAGGGGATGCGCTTGTTGAACGGGTCGTGGCGCTCCTTCTTCCAGCCCGACACCAGATCGGCCCCGTCGTCGAGCGCGGCGAGCATGCGGGGAATCTCGGCGGGGTCATCCTGCAGATCGGCGTCGAGCGTGATGACGATGTCGCCACGGGCCTCGGTGAAGCCGGCGGTGAGGGCCGGGCCCTTGCCGAAATTGCTGCGCATCTTGATGACGCGGATCTCGTCATGCAGGGCCGCGAGCCCTGCCAGCACCACGTCGCCGCCATCGCGCGACCCATCGTCGATGAAGATGACCTCGAACGGCGTGGGCAGGGCGCGCATGACCGGCAGCAGTTCAGCGGCCAGCTGCTCCAGCGAGTCACGCTCGTCATACACGGGTATGACGACCGAGATGAGACGTGGCTGGGTCAACGGGTACGGCCTCCGGTGGTTTCGCGGCGGCGGCCGCGGCGTGTCAGGCGTTCATCCTCGCTTGGCACGGGCTTGTAGGGACCCGCAGCCATGAGGCCGCGGCGTGTACGACGTACGACGAGCGACGCCATGCTCCACGTGATGACCAGCACGGCGGCGGCCAGCAGTGGCACCAGCAGCCCACGGCCCCCGGCCAGCGTGGTTTCGAGCAGATACCAGGCCGACTGCGGAATACCGCGGTCAATGCGACCCGACATCCAGGCACACAGCAAGACGAGTGGCGAAATGGCAACGACGCCAAGCACCACCACCTGCCACGTGCGCTTGGCACGGGTGGCCACGAGCGCCGCATGCGCGGGCGGGAGGGCCACAACAAGCGCAAAGGGGTTCACCAGCCACAAGAGCACGCAGACGCCGCCCAGGGCGATGACGCCGGTTGCGGCGCGTGATGCCACCTCGTGATCGCGGCGTGTGGCCCGGTCGCGCACCGCCAGCCACGCGAGCGTTCCGGCGACAGCCGACAGCAGCAGGGCCACCACGGCCGGCAGATCAAGCGGCACATCGCCGGCCAATGGCGGCCACCCGCCTGACGCCGACGCCATCATCCCCGCGGTGGCCAGGAGGTGGGCCACGAGCATTGCCACCACCACTGGCAGCAGACGCCAACCCAGCGCCCCGATGAATGCCACCACGCGCACACCGGCACGGCGCAGCCGCACCGCAAGGTCAGCGGCCGCAACGAGGATGGGCAGCGCCAGCAGCAGAATGACCACGCGGCTCATCACGCTGCCGAGCTCACGCCCGCCGATCATGAGCCCCGGCGACGGGCGCGGCACACGATCAACAAGGTCGAGCGCGCCCAGAAGCGTCTCGGCCGTGCGCCCCGCGGTGCCAAGCGCAGCCTCGGTGGCCAGGTTGCCGCCCACCAACGGGGTTTCGGTACGTGCGGCCAGCGAAATGGACGGGATGCCCGCCGCGATGTAGGCCGCCTGATCGCCGCTGGTCTGCGGCACGCCCATCATCGCGATCTGTGGAAACGCACCGGGGCCCTCGGCAACCGCGGCACCCGCGCGACCGGCCGCCTGCAGTGCGGCAGCACCAAGGGCGAGCGCACGACGGCCGTCCTGGCCGTCATCCCAGATATGCAGCGACGTGGGGTCGCCGGCCGGGTCGTCAAGTGACAGGGCGGCTTCCACCGGCACCTTGTCGAACCGCTCGGTGAACCAGCGTGCGCCGGCGTTGCCCAGCGTGGACGCACCGGTGCTCACCACGATCACCGGCCGCTCGCGGGCCACGGTGCCGAGCGCGCGCGCCAGCTGAATGAGCACGGCCGAACCGCTCTCGGCGCCGCGCACGCCGGGCGGTGTATCCCGCGGAGCCGAGATGACAAGGGCGTGTCGCGACGAGGTACTGCCCCGTGCGGGCAGCGAGATGTACACGTTCTGCGTGGTCACTCGGCCGCGCGGAGTGGTCACCGCAAACACCTGACGGCGCACTGCGGTGGCACCGGGAACCTGTGCAAACTGATCAGCGATCCAATCGGCCGCACGCTGGTCTCCTGCCGTTCCCGGCACGCGCTCAGGCGCAACGTCGTCCAGCTGCGCTGCCAGCCCACGGGCGGCGATGGCATCAAACGCAGGCGGCAGCGGTGGATCGGGCGCGCCGCCCGGCGATTCGAGGGTGAGCAGGGCAACGAGCAGGGCGACGAGCGCCACCAGCCACGAGAGCCGATAGAGGCGGCCATTCAGCACCGGTGGAGTATCGCACCGTGCGACACGGGTGCTCACTGCGGCATGATGCAGCCATGGAGATGCCACCACTCATTCTGGTGTCAAATCGTGGCCCGGTCGGCTTCGTGGACGACGGACGGGGTGGTACCACCATGGTGCGGTCGGGTGGCGGCCTGGTCACCGCCCTCTCGGGCCTGGTGAATGTTGCGCCCGCCGTGTGGATCTCGGCAGCCATCGAGGATGGCGATGCCCGGGTGCAGGAGGAGAGCGACGGCGAGTACCGCGTGCCGGGGCTCGGCGTGGATCTGCGCGGGCGGTTCGTGGTGATGGGCCACGAGGTGTACGAGCGCTACTACAACGTGGTGGCCAATCCCATGCTGTGGTTCATCCAGCACTACCTGTGGGATCTCTCAAACGTCCCCGATATCGGCGAAGAGGAGTACGCCGCCTGGGACGACGGGTACATCGAGGCCAACCGCCTGTTCGCGGACGCCGTGGTGGGGGCGCTGGCCGACCACCCCGGGTCGGTGGTGATGCTGCACGACTACCACCTGTACACCGCACCCGAGATCATCCGTGAGCGGCGGCCCGACGCGTTCCTGCATTTCTTCGTGCACATCCCATGGCCCCAGCCCGACTACTGGCGCGTGCTGCCACCACGTATCCGCGAGCGCATCATCGAGGGCCTGCTCGCCAACGACATCGTGGCCTTCCACACCCAGCGGTACGCCCGCAACTTCCTGCTCAGCTGCGAGGACCTGCTGGGCATCGAGGTGGACTACAGCGCCATGTGCGTGAACTACCGGGGCCGGCGGGTGCGCGTGCGCAATTACCCCATCTCCATCGACGCCGACGGATTCACCGAGCTGGCGGCAAGCGACGCGGTGGCGGCGGAAGAGGCCACGTTCCTCCGGCGGCGACGGCGGCATCTGGTGGTGCGCGTTGACCGCACCGACCTCTCGAAGAACATCCTGCGCGGGTTCACGGCCTTCGACATCTTTCTCGACCGTCATCCCGAGTTCCACGAGGAGATCACCTTCTTCGCAATGCTCCAGCCATCGCGTCAGGACGTGCCCGAGTACGTCGAGTACGTGGAGCGCATCACCCAGTTGGTGAGCAACATCAATACCAAGCACGGAAACACCGACTGGATGCCCATCGATCTGCGGTTCGAGAGCAACCTGCCGCTGGCCGTCACCGCGTACAAGCACTTCGACGTCATGCTGGTGAACTCGATCTTCGACGGCATGAACCTGGTGGCAAAGGAAGCGCCCCTGGTGAACGAGCGTGACGGCGTGCTCATTCTCAGCGAGAACGTCGGGGCCTATGAGGAGCTTGGGGCGTTCTCGCTCGGCGTGAACCCATTCGATGTGGATGCCCAGGCCGACGCCCTGCATCACGCCCTCACCATGCCGCGCGATGAGCGCCAGGGCAGGGCCACCGCCATCAAGGATGTGGTGATGGAGAACGACATCGCCAAGTGGCTCGCCACCCAGGTGGCCGACATCGATCAGGCGCGCGGAGAGGCCATGCTGCCCCCCGTGACACCGGACCCCGACTGATGCGTGCCGCTTCAGACCTCCGCTAGCCTCGCCGCGATGTCACGACCCCTTCAGATTTCATGCCTCACGCTGGCGGCAACCAGCGCAGCGGCGCTGGCGCTGGCCGGATCGGCACAGGCGGCCAACATCGTGCTGAGTGGATGGGGCACGATCACGGCCGACATCGGTGGCGGTGCGCTGGTGTGGAGCGATACCCAGCCTGCGAAGACCGCCGCCTTCACCTACTGGCGCACCGACACCGGTCGCGCGCCCTTCGGCGGCGGCATCGGCAAGGCATCGAAGCCGGTGCTCATCCGCACCAGCGCCGGAATCTCGAACGGCGCACGGGTGCGGGCGACGGGCACGGCCAGGGGGTACGTCACCATCGCGCCGGGGGCGGCCTACGCCGGGCCGGTCATCTGGTGCTGCGATACCACTGACGCCGAGGTCGTGGTGTCGAGCGACGGGCGCGACGGGGCGCCCGCTCCCGCAGGCGCAGGGCTCGACGGCAGCCGCGTGCGCTGGATCTCGGGGAGTGCCGCTGGGGCGGTACTCGGCAGCGCGAGCCCCATCGAAGGCGACCTGCGGGCCACGTCCGTGTCCATCCCCGGCAACACCGGCCCGGGCCTTGCATCAATCGCGACCGGCGTGGCGGCGTGGGCCGCCCCGGGTGGCACATCCATCACCATCGGCGTGCCCGCAGACGACGGCATGGGTGGCATGCGCACAGTGGCGCAGGGCGGCACCGTGAAGAGCGTGTTCGCCACCCCGGGCTTCGTCGTGACCGTGGTGAAGAACGGCAGCCGCGCCAAGGTCGTGCGCACCGACGTGGCATCGGGTGCCACGCGCACCGTGTGGTCAGGACCGGGGACGCCAGTGGTGGCCGGTGGCGGCAACGCCATCGTCATCGGTGCCGGCACCAAGGTGTTCTCGAGCAGGGCCGGCGCCAAGGCACGTCCCGCGGGCACCGCCAAGGGAACCGTGGCTGCGGTCGCCACCGACGGCGCGCGCATCGTGGTCTTTGAGCGCATCACCAGGAAGGTCACCGTGAAGAAGCGCACAACGAAGATGAAGAGCACCGTCGGCCGCGTGATCGGCGCCGTGCGATGAGGTGGCTGCGGGTTGTACTGGCGGCCCTCGCTGTCGTCGTCGCGGTGAGTCCTGCCATGGGTGCCCAGATGGCCCTTCAGGACGACCAGCTGCCCAACATGTCGGGGGCCGCACTCGAGCAGCGCCTCGACCTGCTGCAGAGCACCGGCACCACCATCACCCGCGTGGACATCCTGTGGGGCTTTGTGGCCCCCACCCAGCCGGCCGATGCCAGCAACCCGGGTGACCCGGCGTACGACTGGTCGCGGTACGACCAGATCATCACGGGTCTGCGCGCGCGCAACATCACGCCGATCGTCGACTTCTACTGGACCCCCAAGTGGGCGTCGCAGTCGGGCAACAAGAACGCGGCCCCGCGTGTGGCCGACGGCGCGGCGTTCGCTGCGGCAATCGCGCGCAGGTACAACGGCACGTGGCCGGATGGCGCGGGCGGCACGCTGCCCCTCGTCCGGCGCCTCGAGATCTGGAACGAGCCGAACATCGCGACGTACTGGTTCCCCCAGTGCCGGCGACAGGGCGGGAAGTACGTGCTCGACTCGGCCCGCCAGTACGCGGCGCTCCTCGCGGCGTCGTACGCCCAGATCAAGGCCGTGAGCCCCACGTCGATCGTCACCGGCGGTGTCACCGGACCGGTGGGCGACTCCAGGTGCGATGCCGCCGACTCGTCGGTGGGCAGCCTGACGTTCGCCAAGGAGATGGTGCGAAACCGCGTGCCGCTCGACGCGTGGAGCATGCACCTGTACCCCATTGGGTCACCGGCGCAGGCCTATTTCGTACCGTCGTGGAAGACCATCCCGCAGATTCAGGCGCAGGTGGATAGGCTGCAGCCCGGCGCACCGATCTACGTGACGGAGTCCGGCTATCACACGTCGTACAACCGCTACCACCGCTACTTCGTGAGCGAACGGCAGCAGAAGTCATGGTTGACGCAGACGCAACAGGTGGCCAACCGGTATCCGCGCGTGGAGGTCGCCATGTGGTTCAACCTCCAGGACAATCCGTACTGGACAGGGGGCCTGCTGCGGGAGGATCTCTCGCAGAAGCCCGCCTGGGACGCCTTCCGCCAGGCGACCGCAGGCCAGTCGCGACCGGCGGATTGGAGCCGATGAGCGACAACCAGGACGAGCGCACGGACGAGCAACTGGACGAGGTCCAGGCGTACTACGACCGCATCGCGCCGCGTCTTCGCGCAGTGGAGCAGGAGAACTGGCACCTGCAGAGCCGCATGTCGTGCGTGCTCGCCACCATCGATGAGTATGGCCCCGGCCCTGGTGGCCGCGTGCTCGACGTCGGATGCGGCGGGGGATTCCTGCTGGAGGAGCTCGCCAAGCGTGGCTACGGCGGCGTGGGCATTGACCTGTCGCCCGAGTCCGTCGACATCGCCCGCACGCGACTTGTCGAGATCGGCGCCGCCGACCGGCTCGACGCGATGGTGGGCAGCGCATACGAGCCACCCGAGGGCCCGTACGACCTGGTGACCCTCACAGACGTGCTTGAGCACCTCGAGGACCCGCGCGCATGCCTGCGCGCCCTGCGTGCGCAGATGAATCCCGGCGCGCTGCTGGTGATCAGCACCCCCAACCGTCGAAGCCTTCCCGGTGCCCGTCGCTGGGCGGCCGAGCACGGCGTGCCCGGCATCAAGCTGAGCCTTGCGCCCATCGACAACTGGCAGAGCTGGGTCGACCTCGAGTCGCACGCGGCCGCGGCAGGCATGGTGCCCGTGAGCAAGCGCGGGATCTTCTTCCGCCCCGGCGGCAAGATCGGCTCGCAGATCGGGCGCGTCTACAAGTTCGGCGGCGTCCGCAAGGCCGAGAAGGCCCTGTCGCACACGCCGGTCGGGCGCTTCGGCTTCTACATCGTGCTCGGCTTCCGGCCCCTCCCCTGATGCCGGAGCAGGGCGCCGGACGGCGCGGGTGGATCGCCGGGGGCGTCATCGCCATGGTCATCGTGGCGTTCGGCGTGTTCGTGCTGCCGTTCGCCTTCACCACGCCGCCGCCCATCATCACGCGGTTCGTGGCCACGCGCGTGTTCAGCCCGGGCTCGGTCGATGGACGCGCAGAGGCCCGTGTGGCCATCCGTCTGAGTCAGCCCTCAAACGTGCTCATCACCATCAAGGACCCCTCGGGCACGGTGGTGAAGACCCTCGCCGACGGTGCGCGTATCTCCACCAAGACGTTCAGCGTGCCGTGGGACGGCACGAACGACGCAGGGGCGCAGCTGCCCGACGGGGCATACACGCTCGATCTGGATGCCCACGCGGGCCAGAAGAAGTTCCGCAAGAGCAGGAAGATCGTGATCGACACCACACCACCCACCGCACCCGGCCTCAGCGTGGTGGCAACGCGCACCACCTGCATGTCCACGGTCACAGGCCCCGGTGAGGCCATCAGGCTGCGGGTGGCCGCCGTGGGCACCGGCGCCGCAGCGAACTGGCGCGACCTGCCCGCCAAGGGCACCTTCACCTGGACATGGAACCGCAGTGGCGCGAACGGCACGCCGGTACCCGGCCCCACGATCATCGCGGCGACCGTGAGCGACATGGCCGGCAACCGCGCCACCACCAGACGCCTATGCGTGGCTGCACGCAAGGCACCGGTGACTCCGTGAGCGCAGAGGCGGTCCGCCAGGGCGCAGCCATCCTCGGTGCCGCCGGCATGGTGGTGATGCTCGCGCCGCGTGAGGTGACCGCCTCGCTCCGCGTACCCGACCTGCCCCGTCGCATCACGGGGCTCGGCATCCTGCTCGCGGCGTGGATCATCATGGCCGCCACGCTGGTGCCCTCGGGCATTCAGGACAAGCTGTCGAAGCCCGTATGGGCCGGGGCCGCAGTGGTGGGCGTCGTCGTCGCGCTCGTGGTTGCCGCGCTGCTCGGCCGCCTTCTGGCGCGGAAGCCATGGGTGTGGTTCCTGCTTCTCGGTCTCGCGCTGCCCGTGCGTATTCCGCTGTCCATCGGCGACACTGACGCCAACCTTCTGGTGCCGCTCTACGGCGTCATCGTGCTGGGTCTGTTCACGTGGTTCTGGATGAACCGTGCGGGTGAGCGGGTGTGGCGTGGCACCCCGCTCGACCTCCCGCTCCTGCTGTTCGTGGGCTTCAGCATCGTGTCGCTGTGCTGGTCGTCCGACATCCCGGAGGCGGCCACCAAGATCACCTTCTTCTGGATCCCGTTCCTCCTCCTCTTCGTGCTCGCCGCACAGCTGTGGCAGCGGGGACGGGCCGTGCGGGTACTCGGTGTCACCACCATGGCCATGGCCATTCCCGTGGCGCTGCTCGCCGTCGGTGAATACGCCACACGCGAGATTCTGTGGAACCACCGGCTCGAGCAGGCCAACGTGTACAGCCGGTTCTTCCGGGTCAACTCCATCTTCTACGACCCCAACATCCTCGGGCGCTACCTGGTGCTGGCCATGCTCATCGGCGTGGCCATCGCCTGGCTGAAGCGGGCCGACACGCGGGTGCTGGTGGCAGTGGGTGCCGCCGAGATCATCTACGCGGCTGGGCTCGTGGTGACGTATTCACGCTCCAGCGCCCTCATGTTGATGACCGGCCTGTTCATCATGTCGCTGCGCCTTTTCCGACCCAGGCGGGTCATCCTCATCACCGTCATCCTCGGCGTGGTGGGCTTCGCCGGTGCCGTGGTCGGGTCGCACCAGGTGCGCGATGCGCTCACCTCCACCTCACGCCTCTCGAAGGTGAGCGAAGGACGCTTCGATCTGGTCGACGGGGGCGTTGAGATGTGGAGGGCTCACCCGGTGGTGGGCAGCGGCCTTGGCTCATTCGCCAAGGACTACTCGCAGATGCTGAGCGCCGGTGAACTCAAGAAGACTCGCGTGGTCATCTCGCACAATGCCCCGGTCACCGTGCTGAGCGAGGAGGGGATCATCGGCTTTGCCCTGCTGGCATGGCTCTCTGTGCTCGGGGTCATCGTCGGCATTCGCGCCACGCGCGACCGCGACGAGGACATCGGCGTGCCGGGGGCGATGATGCTCGCCGGTGTCGTGGGAATCTTCGTGCACGCGCTGCTCTATTCGGCCCTCATTGAGGATCCGTATACGTGGGTGCTGCTCGCGGGGCTCGTGGTACTCGCCACCTTCCCGCGCGGCGACCTGCTGCCGGAACCGGGGACCGCGGAGGCGCCGTGACCCTTCCGGCGCTCCGCGTGATGTGCCTGTCGAACATGTACCCGGGGCCGGGTGCACCCGACTACGGGGCCTTCATCGAGCGCATGTGCGATTGCATGGAACGCCAGGGCGCGCAGGTTGAGCGGGTGGTCATCAACAGCCGCGCGTCGGGCGCACTGCGCACCCCGGGCAAGTACACCCGGCTGGCCATGCAGGCCATCGGCGAGGCCCGCGATGTGGATGTGATCTGGGCGCATTATCTGTTCCCCACCGGGTTCATTGCCGCGCTCGCCGGGCGGGCACGGCGCACGCCGTGGGTGATCACGGCACATGGTGGTGACGTGGCCAATCTGTCGCGCGCGCCCATCCGCACGCTCAGCGCGAGCGGCGTGTCGGGAGCAGCCAACGTGATCGCCGTGAGCGAGTGGCTCGCAGGGCGCATGTACGACGAGGGCCTTCGCCCCGAGCGCGTCGAGGTCGCCAGCATGGGCGTCGACACCGATCGGTTCACGGTGGGCGACCGCGCGGCGGCGCGTGCACGCCTCGGCCTGCCGGACGACGCACCGGTGGTGCTGGCCGTGGGGGGACTGACCGAGCGCAAGAACCCCCTCGGCCTGCTGCAGGCCTTTGCGCGACTGCGCGCCGAGCTGCCCGGGGCCCGCCTGGTGTTTGTGGGCGACGGACCACTGGCGGGGGCCATCGATGCCGGTGCCCGCACCCTCGCCATACGCGACGCCATCACGCGCACGGGCGTCCTGCCCAATGCCGGGGTGACCGACTGGATGACCGCAGCCGACGTGGTGGCACAGGTGAGCCTGGTTGAACCCCTGGGTGTCGCAGCGCTTGAGGCACTGGCCAGCGGCCGGCCCGTGGTGGGCACATCGGTGGGTGGGCTCAAGGAGGTGCTTCCTCACGGCGTGGCTGGCGAGATCGTTGATCCACGCGACCCGGTGGCCATCGCAGACGCCCTCCGCCGCATGATCGAGGCGCCCCCCGCCCCGGCAACATGCCGCGCCGCCGCCATGGCGCACTCGCTTGACTACGAAACCGACCGCGTGCTGGGGATTCTGGAGGCGGCGGCCCGAACTCGGGCGTAACGGGGCGCCCCCGCCCTCCTGCTACCGTCCGGCCAGATGTCGGTTGGTGCAACCACCCGGCCGGCCGGCCCCTCAGGGGGGCCCGGCGTCCGCGCCGTGGTCCTCGTCCTGCTCGCCGCGGTCGCCGCCGGCGCCCTCGCCGCCTACGCGCCCATCCCCGGCATCGCGCTTGCGGTGGCACTTCTGGTGGTGGCACTGCTCGGCGGACGCACGCTGCCCGATCTGGGACGCGCCGCCCTGGTGGTGACACTGGTCGCCGCCATCATCGGCCCGAACCTCGGCCTTCCCGGGCAACCCGAGATCTTCGCCTTCCGACTGTTCGCAGTGCTCATCATCCTCGGCCTTGTGGCCTGGCTCTTGATGGGGCGGGGCATTCCCGTGCCCGATGGCCTCGGCCTTCCCATGGCACTCGTGGCCGGATGGGTGGGCTGGGCGCTGGCATCGGTGACCTGGGCGGCGTCAACGGGCGACGCCGTGCGCTGGACGGTCTTTCTCATCATCAGCACCGGCCTCATGCTTGCCATCCCCATCGCCGCATCGCGCCGTCGCTACGTGCTGTGGGTGCTCGGTGCGCTCGGCGCCACATTCGTGCTGGCCATCCTTGGCGCATTTGCCGAGATCTTCCTGGGCGTGCGCTTCCCCGCATCGGCATTCACCCCGCGCATCGGCGCATTTGCAGCCACGTCGTTCTTCGGCAACCAGAACAACTTCGCCACCTATCTCGCGCTCACCCTGCCCTACCTGCTGCTGCTGCCCGTCGTGGCCCGCGACGCACGTCTGCGCATCGCGGGCGCGGCTGGCGCGGTGCTTGCCATCGGCTTCATCCTCGTGAGTGGGTCCAAGTCGAACCTGGTCGCCGTGGGCATCATCCTGCTGGGCATGCTGGTGGTGCTGGGTACCGACCGATCCATGCGAAAGGCGTTCATCGCCAGCGTGGTGGTCGTGGCTGCGGCACTCGCGCTCATCATCCCGTCGCTCTTCGGCGCGGGCATCGTGCCGGTGCCCGAGCAGGCGGTGGCCAAGCTCAACTTCGGGACCCTCTCCGATCAGGTGTCGTCCGGCCAGGGCTCGGGAGCGGTGCGCAGCACCCTGCTGGGCAAGGGCATCGACCTCGCCATCCAGAGCAATGGTGTGGGTGTGGGCGCCGGCAACGCCGAGAACGCGGTGCGCGCACAGGCGGGGTACGAGGGTGTGGCCAACCTGCACAACTGGACCCTCGAAGTGCTCGTCGATACGGGAATCGTGGGGCTGGTGCTCTACATCGCCCTGTATCTGGCGATGCTCGTGGGCAACGTCCGCGCAGCCCGGACTGCACGTGACCCACTGCTGCGCTACCTCGGCCTCGGCGGCATGCTTGCCCTGCTGGGATTCCTCACCGGCAGCCTGGCCATCTCCACCTCAATCGCATTCGCGCCGATGTGGATCACCTTCGGTCTGTGCCTCACCACAATCGTCCTTGCCCGACGCACCGGGCCCGACGGGAGGATCCCCTGAGCAACTCACCCAGCCTGCGCATCCTCATGCTCAGCCACATGTACCCCAGCCCGGTCAACCCGACGGGTGGCGTATTCGTGCATGAGCAGGTGAAGGCCCTGCGCGACCGTGGCCATGACGTACGCGTGGTGTCGCCCAAGGGGTGGGTGCCACCGGGGCTCAGTCGCTGGGCGTCATACCGCGATGTGAAGCCGCGTGATCAGGTGGAGGGCGTCGAGGTGTACTACCCGCACAAGCTCACGCTGCCCGGTGCGCGCCTCGGCAGCCGCAACTCCGACGCCTTTCTGCTGGGCATTCGGAAGACCGTGCGCGAGATCCATCGCGAATGGCCGATCGACGTGATCCACGCGCACATGGTGGTGCCCGATGGCTGGGCCGCAGCCCGCGTGGGAGGCGAGATCGGCGTGCCCGCAGTGGGGACCGCGCATCGGGCCGACGTACTTGACGTGCCGGCGCAGGGCGCGGCATCACGCATGCGCGTGGCCGAGGCCATCGAGAGCCTGGATGCGGTGGTCACGGTGAGCCGCGCCATCGGCGAGGCCACCGACGCCATCGCCCGGCCCCGGCGCCCCATCACCGTGGTGCCCAACGGTGCCGATGCCAAGGTGTTCCTTCCCCGCGACGCCCGCGAGGCACGCGTGCGCCTGGGCATGGACCCCGACGAGCCCACCATCTCGTACGTGGGCAAATTGGTGCCGCGCAAGGGCGTTGACGCCCTCATCGAAGCCATGGGCATCCTTGCCCGCCGCCCGCAGGGCGCACCTGCGCTGGTGCTCGCAGGAATCGGCGAGATGCGGGAGCCACTTGAGGCCCGCGCGCGCGAACTGGGCATCGCCGACCGGCTCACCTGGCTCGGCAAGGTGCCGCACGACGACGTGGGCTGGGTGATGTCGGCGGGCGATGTGTTCGTGCTGCCCTCGCTGTCGGAGGGGCTGCCCACCGTCGTGTGCGAGGCCATGGCCTGCGGGTTGCCGGTGGTCGCCACGGCAGTGGACGGCACTCCTGAGATCGTCGATGACCCGGCGACGGGCCTGCTGGTGGAGCCGAAGGACCCGGAAGGGCTGGCCGCAGCCCTCGGCCGCGTGATGGACGACCCGGCCCTTCGAGAGGCCATGGGCGCCGAGGCACTGCGGCGCAGCGAGGCCGACTACACGTGGGCCGCCAATGCGGCGCGAATGGAAGACGTGTACCGGCGGGTGATCTCCGGGTGAGCACGGTCACCGACGGCGTGGCCGTGGTGCTGCAGGCATCTGGCCCCAACTCGCTGGGCATCATCAGGTCGCTGGCGGCCCGGGGCATCTCTGTGATCGCCACCGACCGCGACCCGCGGGCGCTCGGCATGCTGTCGCGACACGCCCGTGCGCATGTGATGCGCGACCCGGTGGACGACCCCGAGGGGTTCATCGCCGATCTGGAGACGCTCGGGCGCTCCCTTCCGGCACCCGGTGTGCTGTTTCCCACCCACGACGAGGCCATCGAGGTCATTGGCCCGCACGAGGCCCGGCTCAGCGAGTGGTTCCGCATGCCATGGAGCCCCTGGGCCGACCTTCAGCCATACATCGACAAGGCCGGTCAGCACGCCGCGGCACACCGCATCGGTTTCCCGGTGCCCGTCACGGTGGAACCCGCCGACGAGGCGGATGTGCGGGCGGCGATCCCCGACATGCGCTTTCCCGTCATCCTCAAGCCGCGTGTCGACCCTGCCGGGTTCAAGCGCGAGTTCGGGCGCCAGGTGCTGGAGGCCGCCGATGGCGAGGAGCTACTGCGCCAGTGGGACCGGGCAGCCCGGCACCTGCCGCAGATCTCAGAGGTCATCCCGGGCGGCGACGACTGCCTGTGGACGCTCGGGAGTTACCGCGATGCCCACGGCATCTCGCTCGCATCATTCACCGGCCGGAAGCTGCTGCAGTGGCCCACGGGCTTCGGCACGGCACGGGTGGCCGAGGCATGGTGGGACCCGGGCTTCGCCGCGCGCGGGCATGCCCTGCTCGACGAAATCGGCTTTCACGGCATCTCGCAGGTCGAGGTGAAGCGCGACCCACGCGACGGCCGCGACTACCTCATCGAGGTGAACCCGCGCTCGTGGCTGTGGATCTCCCTGGCCACCGAGGTGGGCGTCAACCTTCCGGAGGCCGCCTTCCTCGACGCCGTCGGCCGGTCCCACACGTGGCCCGAAGGGCACCGCAGCGACGTGCGCTGGGTGCTGTCAGCCAAGCACCTCGCGGCAAGCGCCGGCGAGGTGCGCCGCGGCAGGCTGGGCCGAAAGGCGGCGCTCCGCACGGTGCGGCCGCCCTTCGTCGACGGTGTGTGGTCGGTCACCGACCCGAAGCCGGGCATCGACCAGATGCGCCGCCTCATCTCGAGGAAGGTCGCATGACCGACGTGCTGCGCATTCGCATTGACGGCGCCCGTGCGGCATTCGCGCCGCGCGCGCGGTGGGTGCTTGAGACCCTCGCCGATGGCCTCGGGCGCACTCCCGAGTTCACCGATGGGCCCGCTGACGTGGTCTATTCGCCAACAAAGCCCGATGCTGGCGTATGGATCCCGATGCAGGACGACGCGCAGGCATTCTTCGAGGGGCAGGAGGTTTTCCCGGGGCCAGCGATACATGCGGCGCGCGGCCTCGCGCTGCTGTTTCCGCCCATCGATGGCCGCCTGCTCATCCCGGGCGACATCGTGGCGAGCGCCTTCTACCTGCTTGCCCGCTGGGACGAATACCGCGTGGGCGACCGCGACCGCTTCGGCCGCCTGCCCTTCGCGCGCAGCGCCTTCGCCAATATCGACGGCCTCGACATCGAGGAGCCCGCGGTCGAGGGCTACCTCGCGGCACTGCGCGACGCACTCGGCATGCCGGCACCCACCGGGTGGACCGTGCACCTCACGCACGACATCGACCGCATCAGGCGCCACACCCCCAAGGGCATCGCACGCTCCATCAAGCGCCGGGGCCCAAAGGCGCTGGCCGATCTGGCCCACCACGACCCGTGGGACAACGTCACCGACCTGCTCGAGACCACCTGGCGCCGCGGACTCCGGTCAACCGTGTTCCTCATCGGCCGCAACCGCCACAAGCTCGATGGCACCCCGCGCCGCACCTACGAGCGTGAGCGCCGCAACCTGGCCGCCGCGGTGCACGCCATGGGTGGCGAGGTGGCGCTGCACGGCGCCTTTGCGTCGTCGGAGAGCGAGCAGGCACTGCAGCAGGAGGTGGCGGTGCTGCGGTCGGAGGCCGGCGAGGTGCGCGGCATCCGCTTTCACTACCTGCGCTTCCGGTACCACGACACCCCGCTGCGGGTTGAGCGCGCAGGCCTGACGTACGACGCCAGCCTGGGCTTCAGCGAACGGCCCGGTTTTGCCGCGGGCTACGCCCGGCCATTCCGGCCCTGGATCGTCGGCGAGGAACGCGCTGCCGACATCGAACTGGTGCCCCTCGCCGTCATGGACACCACCATGCACTCACATCTCAAGTTGTCGGCCGACGAGGCCCGCGAGAAGGCCCTCGCCGTGCTCGACCGCGTACGGGTGGCCGGGGGCCGCGTCGCGCTGCTGTGGCACAACACCTATCTGGCCGAGGAGCGCGCACCCGGATACGACGACCTGTGGGAGGATCTGCTCGACGAGCTGCAGGCGCGGGGCGCAACGATGGGCCCCATCTCGCCACCGGAGCGGCCGCACGGGGCGCGCCTCGACGGGCGGCGCATCGTGCACCTCACAAGCGTGCACAGCACGCGGGATGTGCGCATCTTCCACAAGGAGGTCGGGGCACTCACGGCCGCCGGTGCCGACGCCGACGTCATGGGCGTGGAGCGCGGCGGGGGCCGGCTCGGCCGCGTGACGCGGGGCTGGGATCTGATGCGCCGCGCACGCCAGGTGGATGCCGATGCGTACCACGTGCACGACCCCGAACTGCTGCCCGCGGCAGTGTGGCTGCACAAGGTCACCGGCAAGCCCGTGTTCTACGACGCCCACGAGTACCTGGGCGAGACCACCCGCACCAAGCGGTGGATCCCCGGCCCACTCAGGCGTCCGGCGGCCGCCATGGCATCGGGAATGGAACATGTGGCGGGCCGCCGCCTGTCGGGCGTGGTCACCGCCAACGAAGACCTGGCGGCGCGCTTTGCCGCAGCCGGTTGTCGTGCGGTGAGCGTGAGCAACAGTCCCTACGCCGCACAGTTCGCTGAGCCCGGCGACCCCGAGGGGCCCGTCGTGCTCTACGTGGGTGGCCTCGGGCCGCTGCGCGGTCTGCCCCTCATGCTCGAGGCGTTCCCGCAGGTGGACGTCGACGGCGCCCGACTGCTTCTGGCGGGCCCCGGCAATGTGGGCGAGGTGCCGGCGGGAGTTGAGTACCTGGGCGTGGTGGACCACAGCGAGGTGCCGGGGCTCCTCGCGCGAGCCGCCATCGCGTGGATTCCGCTGCGCCGCCACGGCAACTACGACCGCGCCGTACCCACCAAACTGGTTGAGGCGATGGCAATGGGTCGCCCGGTCGTGGCAAGCGACCTGCCACGCATGGCGGCCATCGTGCGCGCCACGGGCTGCGGCATCGTGGTGCCGCACGACGACCCCGCGGCCCACGCCGCCGCCATCCGCCATCTGCTTCAGAACCCCGACGAGGCGCGCGCCATGGGCGCGGCAGGTCGCGCGGCATTCCTTGACGGCATGGCATTCGAGAACGAAGCCGATGCCCTCACGTCCTTCTACGACGAGGTGCTCCGCTAGTGGCCCGCGTGCTCTACGTCTCGCAGTACTTCGTGTCGGGAGATCAGCCGGGCGGTGTGCGCCACTGGCAACACACGCGGGCGCTCGCACGTGCCGGTCACGACGTGACCGTGGTCACCTCGTACGTGCAGCACAAGGAACGCACCATCCCCGAGGAATACCGGGGGAAGCGCATCGTGCGCTCGCACGAAGACGGCATGGAGGTCATCCGCACCTACGCCACACCGGGCTACGGCCGCGACATGAAGTCGCGCATGAGCAACTACGCCACGTTCGCCATGTGGTCACTGCTGGCCGAGTTGCGCATTCCACGTCCCGACGTGGTGGTGGCATCAAGCCCGCCGCTGCCAGCCGCGGCGGCGGCTGCGGCATTTGCCCGCGCCCGCGGCGCGCGGTTCCTCCTGGAGGTCCGCGACCTCTGGCCCGACTCCATCATCCCCATGGGCGTGGTGAAGGACGGCAAGGTCATCACCGCAGCGCGCAAGATGGAGCACTTCGCCTACCGGCGGGCCGACCGCATCGTGGCCCTCACCGAGGGGATCCGCGACGGCATCATCGCGCAGGGCATCCCGGCTGGGCGCATCAGCCTCATCACCAACGGGGTCGATCTCGACATGGCGGGCGGCGAGCACGCACCGGCCCACATCGAGGGCGTGTCCGATGACGCCTTCGTCGCCATGTACGTGGGCAACCACGGCACGTATTCATCGCTCGGCACCGTGCTGCAGGCCGCCAAGATGCTGGAGGACGACCCATCCATCCGCGTCGTACTGGTGGGCGGCGGCGACCAGAAGCCCATGCTGCAGGAGATGGCCGGGGATCTCGGCCTGACCAACACCACCTTCGTCGACTCCGTGCCCAAGCGCGAGGTGCCCTCGTACCTTGAGCGTGCCGACCTCGGGCTCATCCCGTACCAGGACATGCCGCTGTTCGCGGGGGCGCTACCCAACAAGACCTTCGACTACATGGCCGCCGGCAGGCCGCTGCTGGCTGCGGCACCGGTGGGCGAGCTCACCGGGTTGATCGACCGCGCGCATTGCGGGTGGAATGTGGCGCCCGAGGACCCGACGGCCATGGCAGCCGCCATCCGGGACATCGCGGCGCAGCGCGACGAAGCCCGTGTGCGCGGTGCCGCGGGTCGCGAGTACGCGCTCGCCGAATACGACCGTCAGGTGCTGGCGGCACGTTTTGTGCGCCTGGTGGACGATCTGGCTGCAAGCCCCCGCGCAGGCCGCAGGCGCAGGGCCGGCTGATGGGCGTTGCACCACATGGGGAACCGCTCCGCTACCGTGGGGAGGACGTGCCCCAGATCGTTTCCGACACCGAGACCGGCGCCACGCCGATGACTCGTCCCGTCGGCGGTGCCGCAAAGCGCGCCTTCGACCTCGCGGTCGCGGTGCCCGCGACGATTGCGCTCGCCCCGGTGATGGCGGGCATCGCCCTGTGGGTGCGCCGGGAAGACGGTGGCCCGGCGATTTTCCGCCAGCAGCGGGTCGGGGCGTTCGGTCGGCCCTTCATGGTCATCAAGTTCCGCTCAATGGTGGTGGATGCCGAGCACAAGGGCAGCGGCCTTGCCGTGCAGAAGGACGATGACCGCATCACGAAAGCGGGCCGCATCCTGCGCCGCCTGTCGCTCGACGAACTGCCCCAGCTCATCAACGTGGTGAAGGGCGACATGAGCATCGTCGGCCCCCGGCCCACCGTGCCATCGCAGGTTGAGAAGTACGACGCCACCCAGCGCAGGCGCCTGCTGGCACGCCCCGGCCTCACCGGCCTGGCACAGGTGCGCGGACGCGCAAGCATTCCGTGGTCACAGCGCATCGCCATGGACGTCGACTACGTCGACAACTGGAGCATGCGCCGCGACCTGAAGATCATGCTCGAGACCGTGCGCGTGGTAGTGCGCGGTGAGGGTGAATACCGCGGTGAGCAGGGTGGATTCGACCTCGTGGAGCGTGCCGGTGCCTGACCGTCCATCTGTGCTGCTCACCTGCGCCGGACAGCGCGTGGACATCGTGCGGGCATTCCGCGACGCGCTCGCGCGGCGTGGTGAGGGCGGTCGCGTGATCGTGAGCGATCTCGACCCGCTGTCCCCATCCCTGCACTCAGCCGATCTGGTGGTGCAGTTGCCCGCGGTGGACGACCCCGGATACGGCCAGGCGGTCGCCGACGTCGCCGCGCGCGAGGGCGTGGGTGCCGTGCTGCCCCTGACAGACCTCGACCCGGTCATCCTCGCCGAGGCCGCACCGCTGGTGGCCGCCGCGGGCGCCCGGGTCTTCCTGCCGTCTCCCGAGACCGCTGCCGGGTGCCAGGACAAGTGGCTGTGCCACGAGATGCTGGAGGCCGCAGGCCTGCCCTCACCGCCAACCTGGCCTGTGGACGGCACTGACCGCGACGCGCTTCCCTACCCCATGATGATCAAGCCGCGCATCGGATTCGCCGGACGCTGGATCCACCGCTGCAGCGACCGCGAGGAGCTCGAGTTCAACCTGGCGCGCACCCCTGTGGCGAGCGTGCTGCAGCAGGCACTGCCCGGCGAGGAGTTCAGCATCGACTGCCTGGCATCGCTCGACGGCCGGGCCATCGCCGCCATCCCGCGCGCCATGCTGCAGAGCAAGGGCGGCGAGCAGATCAAGGGCGAAACCCTCGACGACCCGCAGTTGGTTGACCTGGCGGCGCGCACGATTGAGGGAATCGGTCTGGTGGGCCCCTGCACCATCCAGTGCTTCCGCGACGGTGACGTCATTCTGGGCATCACCGACATCAACACGCGCTTCGGTGGCGGGTTCCCGCTGCCCCTGGCCGCTGGTGGCGATTATCCGGCGCTCATCCTGGCGATGGCCGCCGGAGAAGAGGTCCCACCCCGACTCGGCGAATACCAATCCGGTGTGGTGATGACACGCTTTCTGTCGGAGCACATTCTGGTGCGCGACGGCGACACGCTCGTCCCCATGGCATACCGCGACGAGGAGGCGATGACCGGTGGCATCTGATCGCGAGATCACGCTTGGCGACATCGGCAGCACCATCTGGCGCGGCAAGTGGTACGTCGTGCTCGCCGCCGTGCTCGGCGGCCTCATCGGCCTGCTGCTCACCTTCACCGGTGGCACCAAGTACACGGCCTCCTCTCAGGTGTACCTCGGTCAGGCAACCACCATGATGGGCAACCTGGCTCAGACCGCCGGCACCAACCCGCTCACCGCAGCCACGATTCTGCAGGGCGATGCCATCGTCGACGCAGTGGCGGCTGAGACCGGACTGACCCGGAGCCAGGTGCGGGCCGACAGCGACGTATCGGTATCGCGCGCGCCGGGCACCACCAACACCAACCAGCCGGCGATCGCGCAGATCACCGCGCGCACCGACAGCGCCAAGCGCTCGATCGCCCTGGCCAACACCTATGCCGACGTCGCACTTGGCGGTGCCAACGCGGGGTACGCCGTGGTGCTCAAGACCCTCGAGGGGCAGGTGCGCACCGGGCAGGCCACGGTTGCGCGGCTCACCGCACAGCTGAAGGGGGCGGGTGTCAATCAGGCGCTGGTGGCATCGCAGCTCGCCACCCAGCAGACCGACCTTGCCACCGCACAGCTGCAGCTGGCGCGCGTGCAGCAGATCGAAGCCCCGTCGGTGGTGTCCAAGGCCACCAGCGCATCGTCCAGCAGCAGCGGGCGCAACCGCGTGCGCACCATCATCATCGGCGCGATCATCGGTCTGCTGCTCGGCATCGTGGTCGCCCTCATCATCGGCGGCTCGCGGCGCCGGGGCGCCGCCACGGCCTAGGCCTCAACCGCACCCATGCGGCTCATCCCAAGGTCGCAGAAGGCGATCGCGTTCAGCATTTCGACCATCTGCGTGCTGCTCGCAGTCATTGGTGTCGGGCTCTACGTGTTTGTGGGCGGGCTCGACTCCGGCGATCAGCTGGGCACAGCGCAGGGGTTTGAGACCACCGCGGCGCCCGCGGGCAATGCCGCGTCCACGTCATGGCCCGAGTACGGGTATGACATGCAGCGCACGCGGGCAAACGCCGATCTTGCGCTTGCGGCGCCCTTCACGCGCGTCTGGAAGCGCGAGGCGCGGTCACTGGTGGAATTCCCACCTGTCGCGGCCAACGGACGCCTGGTTGTGGCCACCAACGGACGATATGCACAGCAACTCGACGTCGCCACCGGTGGCATCTACTGGTACATCAAGCTGTCCGGACGAGCCGCTGCCTCACCGGCCATCGCCGGCAATCTGGTGCTCTTCGCCACTGACGACGGATACATCACCGCACGCCGCTGGCGGGATGCCAAGGTGGTGTGGCGCACGAAGGTGGGCGCCTCAACGGAGTCGTCGCCGCTCATTACCGGCAAGCGCTTCTACGTGGGAGATACCGGCGGAGGGGTGCACTGCCTGAGCGTGGCCACGGGGCGCACCATCTGGACGGCAAAGGCCGGCGGTGCCGTCAAGTCGAGCCTCGCCCTCTCGGGCCGCGATGTGGTGGTGGGTGACTACTCGGGGCAGGTCACCGCGTTCAACGCCAGAACCGGACGTATTCACTGGCGCGCCACGAGCCCCGGCAAGCTGCTGGGCGGCAACGGCGCCTTCTACGCAAACCCCGCGGTGGCCTACGGTCGCATCTATGTCGCGAACATCAACGGTCGCGTCATTGCCCTTGATGCCCACGACGGATCCATCGCCTGGGTACGCGTGCTGCCCGACTGGGTCTATTCAAGCCCTGCGGTGAGTGGCCGCACGGTGTTCGTCGGTTCATACGACCACCGCCTCTACGCCCTCGATGCAGTCACCGGTGGCGTGCGCTGGGCATTCGATGCCGGCGAGCGCATTGCGGGGTCACCCACCGTCATCGGTGACTACGTCTGGTTCGCCACGCTCGGGCGCCGGCCGGCAGACGGGCGTACCTACGCGCTCACCACCGCGCGGGGCATCAAGAAGTTCACCTTCCCCGACGGGCGCTACACGCCCGCCATCGGCGTGGAGGGCCGCCTCATCCTTGCCGGTGTGCGCACCGTCTACGGGCTGGCCCCGGCGCCATGAGTATCCGGCAGGTCGCACGCGCGGCTGCCGTCGTCGCGCTGTTCGGGATTTTCTCGCGGATCCTGGGGTTCGTGCGCGAGATCGTGCTGGCCGGCGTCTACGGCGCCACCGCCCAGACCGACGCCTATGTGAACGCCCTGTTCGTGGTCAACACCGGTGCGGCGGTGCTGCTGTACGTGCTCACCACGCTCATGATCCCGGTGTTCCAGCAGGAGCGCGAACGCAATGGGGCCGACAGCGCGTGGACCCTGCTGTGGGCCATCTTCGCGTGGGTGGGCATCGTGCTCATCGCCGTCACCGCCGTCATCGCCATCTGGCCCGAGGGGCCCATCGCGCTGTTCAACATGGGGCCCGAGCGCGCAGCCATCGCATCCGACCTGCTGCGCGTGATGGCCCCGGCCCTCATGCTGCAGGGGTTCAGCGCCCTTTTCACGGCCATCCTGCAGGTGCATGGCCGCTTCGCCGGCCCGGCTGCGGTGGGTATCGCGTTCAACGCGGGAATCCTCATCGGTGTCGTTGCCGGCGCCGGAACACTCGGCATCACCGCGGCCGCATGGGGCGTCACCCTGGGTGCCGTGCTGCAGGTGGCGCTGCAGCTCCCGCAGTTCCGGCGCGAGGCCAAGACCGGTGGCGGACACCTGGCGTTCATGCACCCCCGACTGAAGAGCACGGTGGTGCTTGCGATCCCGGTTCTGGCCGCATCCCTGCTGCAGCAGATCAACTCATTCACCGACAAACTGTTCGCCTCGTCACTCGAGGCAGGCCGCAACGCCGCGCTGTCATTTGCCAATGCGCTCGGTGCCGCACCGCGCACAGTGCTGCTGTTTCCCCTGCTCACGCCCCTCTTTCCCCTCATCGCCCGCTACGTGGCCGAGGGCAAGCGACGCGAGACCGCGGCGGCGTTCAGCCGTGCGGCGGGAATCCTCGCGCTCGTGGCCATCCCGCTGTCCATCCTCATGGCCATCGGATCGACGGAGATCGCGCAGCTCGCCTTTGGGCGCGGCAAGTGCGACACCGCGTGCGTGGGCGAGATCGCATCACCGCTGACCTTCTACGGCGTGGCCATCTGGGGCAACTTCATCGGGTATCTGCTCAATCGCAGCCTCTCGGCCGCGAGTCGGGCGCGCGAGATCATGATTGCCACCATCATCAGCGTGGTACTCACCATCGCCCTTGACCTGGTGTTTCTCGGGCCGCTCGAGCAAGCCGGGCTCGCGTTGGCCAGCGCCATTGCCGTGTACGTGAACACACTCATCACGATGTGGTTCCTGCACCGCCACACGCCGGAACTGTCGCTGCGGACCCTCGCGAGCCAGCAGGGTCGCGTGCTCATCGCCGGGGCAGGCGCCCTGCTCGTGGCCCTCGTGCCCGTCTTCCTCATGCCCGAGGGCAACACGTTCGGCACCGCGCTGGCCTGGCTGGTGGTGGTGAGTGCGGTCGGGGGTGCGGCATTCGTCGCCCTGTGCCGTCTGCTCGCCCCCGCCGAACTGGCCGATGCCCGCACCTCCATCCGCAACCTGCGAGGGCGCCGGGCCGCAGGGTGAGTACTCGACGCGATCCGCTGGCGCGGCGGGAGCCGCTGGCACCCCGGGCGTGGAACCGCATCTGGGCCAAGGGCGGTACGACCGACCGCGTGGTGCGCGCCGTCACGGGCGAGCGCGGGCTGGCAATGCTGTCGCTCGCCGCGCTGGTGGTGGTGGGGGCGCTCATACGCATGTGGGCGCTCGGTGGCGCATCATTTGCGCTCGGCAGCGACGAGTCGCGCTACGTGGCCGTGGCCCAGAATCTGGCGAACGGCGCTCTGCCGGATGGCGAGGCGCAGTGGTTCGGCGCCCGCGCCGTGTTCCTGTGGCCCGTGGCCCTCGCATTCAAGATCGCCGGTGCCACTGACTATTCGGCGGTTGCCTGGCCGTTCATCATCTCGCTCGTCTCGATCGTCGCCGCATATCTGGTGGCACGCGAGATCACCGGTCGACGCCAGGCCGTCGTGGCCGCCGGAATCGTTGCGGTGGCACCCATCGAGGTGCTCATGGCCACCCGCCTGCGCCCCGACGCGGTGATGCCGGCCTTTGTTGCGCTTGCCATCTGGGCGGCATTCCGTACCCGCACCAGCACCCACACGCGGGCCTGGCTCATCACGTCGGGTGTGCTCATCGGTGCCGGATGGTCCTGCCGCGAAACGGCGGTGCTGATGGTGCCCATGGTCGTGATCGCCGCGTGGCCCGCGCTGAGGGCATCGTGGCGTCACATCGCCGCGCTGGTGGCGGGCCTCGTCACGATCCCGGCGATCGAGATGGTGGTGTTCGGCTTCGCGGGGCGGCCGCTCTTCCCCATCACCGCCACCATCGGCGCGAGCAGTGTGCGGGCGCCGGGCGCGGGCCTCGAGAACGGTTCGACATTCACGGGTCTCCTCATCGGCGAGGTGGTGCACCCGAGCTCGCTGGTGTTTCTGGTGCTGCCCGTGGTGGCCATCGCGGCCATCGTCGGGGTGCTGAGGCGCATGAAGGCGCTCGTCGTCCCCGCGATCTGGCTGGCACTCGGATTCGCCGTGCTTGAAGTGAGCGCCATCATCAGCGTTGACGCGCCGGCGCGCTTTCTCACCCTGCTCACGATCCCGGCGGCGCTGCTGGTGGCCATCGCGCTCGACTGCCGCCTCTCGCCGCTGCTCATTCCCGGCATCGCCGTCATCACGGTGATTGCCATCCAACCGCGTCTCGACGGATCGCCCACCGATGCCAATGTGCGGCTGGTGAGCCAGGTGGCCGACGTCATGCGGCCGCTCCCCCGCGCACCCATACTGGCCGCCGACTACGTGTGGTGGGCCAAACTCAATGCCTATCTGCCAATGGGACAGTTGCCCGTCGCGCGTGTGGTCGACCCATCATTCCTCAGCGCTGACGAGCGGGCGGCGGCGCGGCGGCTGACTCCGCTGCCCGATATCGCCTCCTACAAGGGTGGCTACGTGGTGACCGGCCCGGTCACACCGACCGACGGCTGGCCCGACAACTGGAAGGCCTTCGCCCGTCGCGTGGAGAAGGAGGTGCCATGGAAGCGCCTCACGCCCGTCGCGCGCATCGGTGGCACAACGGTGTGGCGTTGGAACAAGTGACCCGCGGGCCGCGGGCGGTCACGTATCGTGGCCCTGTGCCCGAGGCCGCCATCGCAATCACCGTGGTTATCCCCGCACGCGACGAGGCCCATGCCATCGGTGATGTCATCGCCGGCGTGCGGGAGCACCTTCCGGCAGCCCGCGTGGTGGTGGTGGACGATGCCTCACGCGATGGCACGGCGGTCATGGCCGATCGCGCGGGGGCCGAAGTGGTGCGCCTGCCGGCGCACACCGGCTATGCGGGGGCGCTGTGCGCGGGCTACAGGGCAGCGCTCGCAGACGACCTTGACGTCCTTGTGCAGATGGATGGCGATGGGCAACACCGCCCCGCCGACATCCCCGCGCTCGTCAGCGGTCTCAGCGATGCCGATCTGGTGCTGGGTTCGCGATTCCTCAGCGGCACGCCCGGCTACACGATCCCGCGGGGACGGCGCGTGGGCATGGCGGCGTGCCGCTGGATGGCCACCACGGTCGGTGGGCTGCACCTGAGCGACCCCACATCGGGCTTCCGGGCGCTCGCCCCGCACGTGGCCGCAGGGTTGGCCGCGGAGGGATTCCCCTCGGGGCTCACCGAGACGAGCCTGCTCATCCATCTGCATCGTGCGGGCGTGCGCATCCGCGAGGTGCCCGTGCACATGCTTCCGCCCACCGGGCGCTCGATGCATGCGGGGCTTGCAGGCGGCGCCCATTTCGTGCGCATTTCCTGGGCCGTGCTGGGTCAGGCACGGCGGGGGCGGGCGGGGTCAGCAGTGCTCCACGGTGGCCCGGAGGCCACTCCAGCGGCCACAAACGCCTTGTAAGGACATTGTGTGCAACGCACCCACGGATCGCCGTGTGTGCGTTCCGGTGCGTCATAGTTGGTGTGTGAACCCGCGTCCCTCAGCACGGAGTCTCGCCACGATGCTGGTTGTCGGGGCCCTTGCACTCGCACCGACGGCCATCGCCGATCCAGGTGGAGCGGCAAAGCCCGCTGACCCGCCACCCGTGACCGCACCGGGCGACCCGGGAGCCGCAGCCGCACCGCCGGCCACCGCGCCGAACACCGGTGGCACCGCCGTTCCCGGCGGAGTGTCGGTAAGTGGGCTGCGGGCGGGGTCGGGATCCGTGGTCATCCGCGAGTACATCGACATGTCGAGCAGCGCCAGCGGGGCGGCGCATCAGCGCATCGTGGCAACCCTGCTGTCGCGCGTGGCTGCCGAGGGCCTCGGGTCAATCGCGCTGCGGCCGCTCATCACCAGCACCGACCTCAACAGCACCGAGGCCGGCTGCGCGGTGCTCGCGGCGGGAAAGCAGAACAAGGCCTGGGACGTCACGGCTGCGCTCTTCCGCGCCCAGGCCCAGGGTGGAGACTGGGTCAACCCCACCGTGCTTCGGCGTCTGGGTGGGCGCATCGCCGGCCTCAAGGTGTCGCGCTTCGTCAACGATGCGCGCGGGCCCGCCAACTACTCGAGCCTCAATGCCATTCGCAACGAGGCGAAGAGCGCGGGCGTGACGGTGACCCCTGCCTTCGTGGTGCGTGGGCCCAGCGGAACCAAGCTGGTTGCCCGACCGGACAGCGCATCGGCGGTCATTGACGCCATCAAGTCCGTGCAATAGCGGTTTCGGGCCGCTGCGCTAGCCTGCGGCCCATGCCGACCTCACTCGTCACGGGCGGAGCCGGGTTCCTCGGTTCCCATCTCTGCGATCGCCTCCTGGCCGATGGCCACCGCGTGATCTGCGTCGACAACCTCGACACCGGAACCCTCGAGAACATCGAGCACATCCGGTCGGGCGACTTCGTGTTCGTGCAGCACGACGTCACCGAGCACATCGCCATCGATGAGCCCGTGGACGAGGTGTTCCATCTGGCATCACCCGCCAGCCCCATCGATTACCTGCGCCTGCCACTGCAGACGCTGAAGGTGGGGTCACAGGGCACCCACAATGCACTGGGCCTGGCCAAGAAGCACCGGGCGCGGTTCCTGCTCGCCTCCACCAGCGAGGTGTACGGCGACCCCAAGGAACACCCGCAGCGCGAGGACTACTGGGGTCACGTCAACCCCATCGGGCCGCGCGGCGTGTACGACGAGGCGAAGCGATACGCCGAGGCCCTCACCATGGCGTACCACCGCCAGCAGGGCGTCGACACCCACATCGTGCGCATCTTCAACACCTACGGCCCGCGCATGCGCCCGAAGGACGGGCGCGCCATCCCCACCTTCATCCGCCAGGCGGCCGAGGGCGCACCGCTCACGGTGTTCGGCGACGGCAGCCAGACCAGGTCGTTCTGTTACGTGAGCGACCTCATCGAAGGGCTCGTCCGACTCATCCGCAGCAGCGAGCACGAGCCGGTGAACGTCGGCAATCCCGAGGAGTACACGATTCTCCAGCTCGCCGAGGCGGTGCTGGAGGCCATGGGGTCACCCTCTGAGGTGGTGTACGAGGCGCTGCCGCAGGACGACCCGACAGTGCGTCAGCCCGACATCACCCGCGCACGGGCCATTCTCGGGTGGGAGCCCACCATCGGCCTCGCCGATGGGCTCGCGAAGACCCTCGCGGCCGCAGGTGCGGGAGCCGGCACGCGCTCGCGCGCCTGACCCGACGCCACGCGACATGACCCACGGGCCCGCCGTGGTGGCCACGGGGCTGCGCAAGTCGTACGGATCGCGCGTCGCGGTGGATGGCATTGACCTGACCGTGCAGCGCGGCGAGTGCTTCGGGTTTCTCGGCCCCAATGGTGCTGGCAAGACCACCACCATGCGCATGCTGTCGTGCCTGTCCACCCGGGATGCCGGCGGCCTTGCCGTGCTCGGGATGGACCCCGACCTCGACGCGCGGGCGCTCAAGGGCCGGCTGGGCGTGGTGCCGCAGGAGGTCAACCTCGATCTCGAGCTCACGGTGCTCGAGAACATGCTCGTGTACGCGCGGTACTTCGGAATCCGGCGCACTGAGGCCACCGCGCGGTCACGGGAACTGCTGGCGTTCGTGCAACTGGACGAGCGGGAGAACGACACGGTCGATCGTCTGTCGGGCGGCATGCAGCGCCGCCTGCAGATCGCCCGCGCGCTCGTGAACGAACCCGACATGATCCTGCTCGACGAACCCACGACTGGTCTCGACCCACAGGCTCGGCACCTGGTGTGGGATCGCCTGCGTGCGCTCCGCACCGGCGGCACGTCCGTCATCATCACCACCCACTACATGGACGAGGCCGAGCGCCTCTGCGACCGCCTCGTCGTGATCGACCACGGCCGCGTCATCCGCGAGGGCGTGCCGCGCGACCTGGTGGAGGCAGAGGTGGGTCATGCTGCCGTGGAGCTGCGCGTGAGCGGCGAGGAAGCGGCGCGCGTGGCCACCGCGATGGGCGGCCGACAGGTGATGACCGGCGAGTCGCTGGTGGTGTTCGGTGACGACGCGGGCGCACTCGCGGCGGCGGCACGGGCCGCGGGCGTCGATGACACGCGCATTGCCCCGCGCCTCGCGACCCTTGAGGACCTCTTCATCGCCGCCACCGGGCACGTGCTCCG
>CAIPNN010000177.1 GCA_903866425.1 uncultured Actinomycetes bacterium | reverse complement strand
GCCCGCATCGCCACGTGGCTCAAGCCCGACGGCGCATTCTTCGTGCACGTGTTCAGCCACCGCGACCTCACCTTCGAGTTTCTCGAGGCCGACCCAACGGACTGGATCGGCCGGCATTTCTTCACCGGCGGCACCATGCCGTCAGACGACCTGCTGCTGCACGCCTGCGACGACCTGACGGTGGCCGATCATTGGCAGGTATCGGGCACGCACTACGAGCGCACCGCTCTTGCATGGGATGACGCCCTGGTGGCCAATCGGGCGGCAGCAACCGCGGTGCTCGAGGCCGCGCATCCCGGGGAGGGGGAGCGCTGGTTCCGCCGCTGGCGCATGTTCTTCCTCGCGTGCGCGGGGCTCTGGGGCTACAGGGGCGGACGCGAGTTCATCGTGTCGCACTACCTGTTTCGCCCGCGCGCGACCGCCTGATCAGGAACTGGGCGGCGGCGGCTGCGCACCACCCGGTGCGGGCGGTGCCTGCGGCGCCTGCGGGCCAGGAGCGGCTGGTACCTGAATTGGTGCGGGGGCGCTGGTGGTGGGCGTGGTGGTCACCGGCGTTGCGGTGACGGGCGATCCTGTCGCGGCGCGGTAGTCGCGGGCATCCTGGATTCCCGATGGCCAGTACGTGGGCAGGAAGCTGATGCTCACCCCGGCCCGCCCACCTGACGAATGGATGATCCACTTGTTGCCGAGCGCGATGCTGGTGTGCGATGCCTCGGCGTCGGGTGTCTTGGGCCCACGTGATCCGAAGAACACCAGGTTGGCTGCGGTGGCCTTCTTCCACGGCACCTTCACGCCCTTGGTGCCCACGTTCATGGTGTAGGTGGTGCGACCGTCCGGAACGTTAAGCGATGCCTCCGCGGAACGATCGCCGTTGTGCCACACCCAGTACACGAAGCCCGAGCAGTCGAAGCCCGCCGCCGCCTGCGGATCGGCCCCTGCGTTCAGATCGGTGGCCTCGCCGCCCCACACGTAGGGGTAGCCCACCAGCGACAGGGAGCGCTGGATGAGTGGCGCCACTGCCGGATCGACGGCGGGGATGGAGAACCGTTCGAGGGCCCGCACCGATGACGGAATGCCATTGCCGCGGATGGCGCGCGCACGGGATGCCATGAGCACCAGGTCGGCCAGGCGGATGGGCTGGGTGTCGGTGCGCTCCAGTGCCTCGTCGCTCGCCGGGTAGTTGCGGCGCAGCCCGGCCTCGCGCGCGGTGATGGCGGTGGCAAAGCCAGGGGGCAGGGTGAAGCGCCGCCCCGAGTCGTCGCGAAAACGGCTCATCACCTTGATGGCCCGGTTCATCCCAAGGCCGAGGGTCCATGCGCGGTTGGCTTCGGCGCCTGTGAGTTGCTGGTCGAGCGCTGCGGCGCCGGCGGCGGCCGCCGGCAGCCAGCCCTTGGCCATGACGTAGCGGGTGGTCACCCCATCGGGGTCGTCTGGTGCGATGCCGCGCCACGGTGATCCGATGGCACCACCTGGCAGGCGGAGCACCGATCGCATGAGGCGCACCAGATCGCGGCGGGTGGAATCACGCGACAGCGCCACGGCGTCTGCTTCGCCCGTCCACAGCTTGGCCTTGGCCAGATCGGTGGCCGCCTGCTGTCCAAACATGAAGGCGGCACTCGGCACCGGCCCATCGCCTGGCCCCGGCTGTGCCAGCGCAACCGCCGTGAGCGAGCCCGCGGCCACGACCGGGGCAAGGGCCACGGCGGCCAGAAGGGCGACGCGTCGTCGTCCGATGTGGGTGCGGCGGGTCATGAGGCGGCTCAGGCTAGACCCGCGAACACGCGATTCCGGTTGTGGTGGAACATCTCCCGACAATTCGCAACACCCGGTTCATATCCCCCTTACGGCATGGGGATCCGGATGATTCGTTGCATCGCATGGCACGGCGAAATGCCACGTCTGGCTAGGAGGTGCGCAACTCCCGCACGTTCTGCCACAGAAGCACCAATGCGCCGATGAGCAGCAGGATTGACAGGGTGATGCGCCACTCCTGCAGGAGCCCGATGACGATTCCGACGCCGATAAAGAACGTCATGGTGGTGAAGAAGGCAGAGAGCAGGCGACCACGGGCAAGTGCCTCGAACCCGATGATGAGGGCGATTCCACCCAGCACGCCGGTCCAGTAGTAGTCGGACACGTGCCCCAGCAGCAGCCAGATGATGACGGCGAGCAGCACCGGGGTGCTGACGGCGGCCCAGATGCGCAGCACGCGCTGGCGAACATGGCTCTCCGCCACCTCGGGCTCCACGGGGATTTCCTCGCCCAGGTGGGCACGCGGGCCCTCGGGGGGGAGCCCCTGCGTTTCGGCGATGCTCAGGGCGTCCAGTTCGGCTTCGAGCGCGCGTCGCTCGGCGCGCAACGTACTGATGCGCTCCTCGCGTGCGAGCACGTCCGTGCGCCGGCCTTCGGCAAGGGCCGCGGTCGCGCTGTCGCCGGTCATGGCATGTGCTGTCACCATCTCGCTGCGTGCGTCAGTGCGCTCAATGGCCACTTCGGCGTCGATCTCGGCAACGCGCGCCACCACCTGGGCAGATCGTGTCTTCACCGCGCGGGCCGCAGCGGCCGGGTCGGGGTCGACCTTCTGCATGCCCGCCCAGGTGAGCGGGTCTTCCCATCGCACCCGGTCAATACCGTTGCGCTCGTACTTGGGGCCGGTGGGAGCCGACTCGCCGCCAAAGCGGTCGCGGGTGTCGAGGCCCCAGCGGCCGCGGAAGTCGCGTACCCACGGGGTGTCGTCGTCAATGGCAACCGGCTGCCAGGGCCGGTCGCCCTCAGGCCCGATGCTCACGCCATCGCCACGGTGGTAGTCAACGAACGGAATGCTGAAGCCGTCTTCGAGTGTCGAATCACGGGTCCACGGGAAGATCGCGCCCCACACCTTGCGAAAGCCCTTGAGGAACCCTCCGATGACCGGCGGATCGACACGCACGAGCTCGTCGCATCGACTGGGGCTGTGCGAGTGCGAGCCTGCACCCGGGTACGCCACCACATGGCTGCCAACCCACTCAAGATCGGGATCGTCGACGCGCCGTCGCAGCGCATCACCCTCGCCGTCATGGGATGAGAACGCCACCCAACGTGGCGCCAGCACGCCGTCGTCACCCGGCGACAGGTAGAGGATGACGTTCTCCCAGTCGGCCTCGTGGTCGTTGATGCCGTGGAACGACGAGCGCCAGTCGTTCATGCAGTAGAAGAACCAATAGGTGAGGATGGTCCAGCCAGCCTCGTGATGCACCCGCCCGTAGTAGGGGTGGTCACCACTTGCGATCTCTTCGCGGTAGGTCACCTCGCCGGCGGCAACTGCGCCGCGCGGCACCCGCCCGCGGAACATCAGCGACACACGGAACAGGGCATCGATGAGGCGCGCGGCCACGCCCACACGTGCGAACCGGTTGCTGTGGGGGATGTGCCTGAGGTGCCCTTCCTTCCGCCAGTGGCGGTACTCACGGCGCGTGAGTGGGTCATGCACGTAACGCAGGTGCATGGTGCGGCTGGCGTGCTCGCGCCCCATCTGGGCCAGCGCATCGAGGTTCAGGTCGCCGACACCGGCGAGTTGGCGATCGCTGCCGTCGGCCTCGCGTTCCCACAGGGAGCATGAACGGACGTAAGCCGCGACATCGGCCGGCAGGAAGAGTTCGGCCTCGTTGAAGCGGAGTACTGGCTCGAATTCGCGAAGCAGATCGAGGTCGGTCACATGCGGAGCGTACGACACCCGCCGGGTGGGTCGGTAGCGTTCACCATATGAATATCCCTCGCATCGGCGCTCTTGCCGCCGTCACTCTCTGTTCAGCCGCACTCCTCGTGGGGTGCGGATCATCCTCGACGTCCGACACCACGGCGTCGTCCGACACCACCGCGGCAGCAGCGGCGACCACCGACACCGCTGCGACCACGACTGCCTCCACCGACACCGGTGAGAAGGTGGGCGGTGCATCCACCTGCGACAACGCCTCCATCTCGAAGGCTGTTGAGGACACGTCCACCAGCGATGCCCCGGCCGTGCTGGCCACCCCTGACTCGTTCAAGTGCGCGGATGGCTGGGCCTACGCGTTCGCGAACGTGGGAACGGGTAACGAGCAGTTCACTGTCACCCTGGTGTTTGAGGCCGAGGGGCAGTTCTGGATTCCCAAGGACCGCCAGAAGGTGTGCATCTCGCCCGGCGACCAGGTGCCTGCCTCCATCTACAAGGACGCCTGCGAAACCAACTAGCGCTGTGCGTGAGTGGACCCCACCGGTGTGGTGGGGATCCACTCACGGCGGTGTTGCCTATTTGTCGTCGAACACCAGGATCTCGCCGGTGTAGCAGGCCACCCACACACGTCGCGTCACCGGCTCGTAGGTGATGCCGATCGGGTGCACGCAGGCCTTGATGGTCTGCAGCACGCGCATGTTTCGGGTGTTGAGTTTCGACACGGTGCCGCTGTCGTAATTGACCACGTAGAGCGCACTGCCATCGGTTGACCGCGCGAGGCTGCGAGGTGCGTTGCCGGTGGTCGCCCGCGCGACCGCACCGGTGCGAAGGTTCACCTTGGCCACCCGGCCCTCGGCATTCAGCGTGACGAAGGCCGAATTGCCGTCGTCTGACAGCACCACAGCGCGTGGCCCGGAGCCAACCTGTATCTGGCGCGTGCGGTAGTTGCGCAGGTCGACGCGCAGCAGGTGGCTGCTGCCCATCACTGCCACGAGCGCGAACCGGCCGTCCTTCGATACCGCGATGCCCCGCGGGTAGGCGCCGACCGGCAGCGTGCGCACCGTCTTGCCGGTGGCCGCGTTGATCACATTCATGTCCCACGAGCACCAGTTGGTCACCAGCACGCGCCCGCCGTCGGGGGTCACCGCAACCACCTTCGGCACCGCCCCCACCTGGTACACGTTGTCGATCTTCATGCTCTCGAGGTTCACTCGATAGGTAAATGACCGGTCGGTGCCCGACGCCGGCGTGCAGGTGTCCTTGCCCTCGGGCCCAAAGCCGCTGCCATACATGGCGTAGTTGCTGACGTAGGCATAGAGACCGCCGGGGGAGAACGCGGCCTCAACAGGTGCGCCGCGCGACACGCCGGGGTGCCCCTTCACTCCGAACTGCGACAGCCGCACCGAGTCGGGGATGGTGGCCTTCAGCTTCATGGTGCGGGCGTCGTACACCGTGATGGTGTGCGTGTACATCATGTTCTGGGCGGTCACCAGGCCGCTCCCCGACGCGGCAACCGACTTCGGTGAGATCTGCCCGGTGATGGTGCTGCGCAGTTGCAGCCGCCCCTTGACGGCTGCGGGCTGCGTTGGCGCCGACGCTGCCGCACCGGGCGTGGTTGGCGTGGTGGCGGCGGCCACCGCAAGCGCGGCGGGCACGGTGAGCACGGCACCCACGCACGCCACCCGGACGATGCCCCTGCGCACGCTCATGCCTCGGCTACCTCAATCATGTCGTCGATGTCGCTGAACTTGTCGCGCGGACGGCCAGCGGATTCGCCGCGGGCAATCTCGGCCGCATTGATGCGCTCCCACCCCGCATACGACACGACGTCCCCGCACCGTTCCTGCAGCAGGCGCGCAAAGACGTCTCCCCTCAGCACGGGATCGGGCGGGTGCACCTGCATGTCGTGCCGCAGGGCGTCCACGGTCTCGTACGCATCGGGCTT
>CAIPNN010000176.1 GCA_903866425.1 uncultured Actinomycetes bacterium | reverse complement strand
ATGGCCGGCGCGTTCGGCTATCTGCACCCCGACGAGTCGCGCCTGATCGGTGAGCACCGCCTTGCCCCTGCCGTACGCGAGGCCACGGGGCCGGTGGTGGCAGCAGGCACATCGTGCCGTGCACAGATCGCCGATCTCACCGGGGTGGAGGCACTGCACCCCGCCGTGCACCTCGACCGGCTGCTGCACGGCTGAAAACGCGGAAGGGCCCCCTCACGGGAGCCCTTCCGGACATGCATGCGGCGCGAGGCCGACTAGGACGAGGCGCCCACCTTCGACTTGATCTCCTCGGAGATCGAGTTCGGGACCTCGGCGTAGTGGTCGAACTGCATCGTGAACGTGGCGCGGCCCTGTGTGGCCGAGCGCACCGACGTGGCGTACCCGAACATCTCGGACAGCGGCACGTGGGCCTGGATCGTTCCCGTGGTGCCCTTCTCCTCCATGCCGGAGATGCGGCCACGGCGGCCGTTGAGGTCGCCCACCACGGTGCCCATGAACTCGGTTGGGGTCACAACCTCGACTGCCATGAGCGGCTCCAGCAGACACGGGCTCGCACGCTTGGCGGCCTCGCGCACGGCCATGGAGCCGGCGATCTTGAAGGCACCCTCGTTGGAGTCCACATCGTGGTACGAGCCGTCGATCAGCTGCACCTTGACGTCGACCATGGGGAAGCCGGCGACGATGCCGCCCTCCAGGGCCTCCTTGATGCCCTCGTCCACGGCCGGGACGTACTCCTTGGGGATCGAGCCACCCACGGTCTTGTTCTCGAACTCGTAGCCCTTGCCGGGCTCGTTCGGCTCAACCGAGATGTACACGTGGCCGTACTGACCACGACCACCCGACTGGCGGACGAAGCGGCCTTCGATCTTCTCGACCCTCTTGCGGATGGTCTCGCGGTACGCAACCTGGGGGGCACCCACGTTGGCGTCAACGCTGAACTCGCGCATGAGGCGGTCGACGATGATCTCGAGGTGCAGCTCACCCATACCGGCGATGACGGTCTGGCCGGTCTCCTCGTCCGTGCGCACACGGAACGTGGGGTCCTCGTCCTGCAGACGCTGCAGTGCGGTGGACAGCTTCTCCTGGTCGGCCTTCGTCTTGGGCTCAATGGCCAGACGGATGACCGGCTCGGGGAACGTCATCTCCTCGAGCACCACCGGGTTGGCCGGGTCACACAGGGTGTCACCGGTCGTGGTGGTCTTGAGGCCCACGGCGGCGACGATGTCGCCGGCCGATGCGCTCTCGGCCTCCTCGCGGTGGTTCGCGTGCATCATCAGCAGACGGCCGATGCGCTCCTTGCGCTCACCCTTGGTGGCATTGATGATGCCGTCGCCGGCGTTGATGCTGCCGGAGTACACGCGCAGGAAGGTGAGACGGCCCACGTACGGGTCGCTCATCACCTTGAAGGCGAGGGCGGCGAACGGGGCGTTCGGGTCGGACGGGCGCTCAACCTCGTTGCCGTAGTCGTCCACACCCTCGGCGGCCGGAACGTCCAGCGGCGACGGCATGAAGTCGACAACGGCGTCGAGCAGCGGCTGCACGCCCTTGTTCTTGAACGACGAACCGCAGAGCACCGGCGTCACCGAGATGGCGAGCACGGCGGTGCGGATGGCCTGCTTGACGCGCTCGGCGGGGATGTCCGCACCCTCGAGGTACATCTCGGCCAGCTCGTCATCGGTGTCGGCGAGCGCCTCGATGAGCTCCACACGGGCGAGCTCGGCCTCGTCGGCCATGTCGGCCGGGATGGGGCCCACCTCGACCTCGGTCCCGAGGTCGTCCTTGTAAGTGGTGGCGTTCATCTCGACGAGGTCGACGATGCCGGCGAAGTCGCCCTCAGCGCCGATGGGCAGCTGAATCGGCACCGCGCGGGCACCGAGGCGGTCGATCATGGTCTGCACGGCGGCGCCGAAGTCGGCACCGATGCGGTCCATCTTGTTCACGTAGGCAATACGCGGCACCTGGTAGCGGTCGGCCTGGCGCCACACGGTCTCCGACTGCGGCTCCACACCGGCCACCGAGTCGAACACGGCAACAGCGCCGTCGAGCACGCGAAGCGAACGCTCCACCTCGACGGTGAAGTCGACGTGGCCCGGCGTGTCGATGATGTTGATGCGGTGGTCGCGCCAGAAGCAGGTGGTGGCGGCGGACGTGATGGTGATGCCGCGCTCCTGCTCCTGCTCCATCCAGTCCATCGT